>DASXJI010000216.1:0-20197 GCA_036497495.1 Mycobacterium sp. | reverse complement strand
ATCACCGTGGTTTCGGCCCAGCCGACCAGCTCGAAATGGTGGTGGAACGGCGCCATCCGGAACACCCGGCGACCGGTCGTCCGGAAGGCCAGGATCTGCACCACCACCGAGACGATCTCGGCGACGAACAGCGAGCCGAGCACCACGGCGAGGATCTCGGTGCGGCTGGTCACCGAGATACCGGCGACGATCCCGCCCAGGGCCAGCGATCCGGTGTCGCCCATGAAGATCTTGGCCGGCGCGGCGTTCCACCACAGGAATCCGATGCAGGCACCCGCGGTCGCGGCGGCGATGATCGCCAGGTCCAGCGGGTCGCGCACGTTGTAGCACCCCAGGCCGGGGGCGGTCGCACACGCGTTGCGGTACTGCCAGAACGTGATCAGCACGTAGGCGGCGGTGACCATCGCCATCGAGCCGGCGGCCAGGCCGTCCAGACCGTCGGTGAAGTTGACCGCGTTCGACCAGGCGGTGACGACGATCACGCAGAACAGCACGAAAAGCGCCGGCGCAAGTGAGACGGTGGCGATTTCACGCACGTAGGACAGGTCGGAGGTGCCCGGCGTCAGACCGGCGTCGTTGCGGAACTGCAGGACCAGCACTCCCACCAGCACAGCGGCGGTGATCTGGCCGAGGGTCTTGGCGGTCTTGTTCAGGCCCAGGTTGCGCGCTCGCCGAATCTTGATCAGGTCATCGACGAATCCGACGGCGCCCAGTGTGGTGGCCAGGAACAGCACCAGCAGACCCGACGCTGACGGGCCCTGGCCGTTGAACAGCAGCCCGGCCAGGTGGGTGCCGAGGTAGCCCGCCCAGATGCCGGCCAGGATCGCCACCCCGCCCATCGACGGCGTCCCGCGCTTGGTCTTGTGGGTGGGCGGGCCGTCCTCCCGGATCTCGTGGCCGAAACCCTGCCGGTTGAACAGCCGGATCAGCATCGGGGTCAGCAGGATGGACACCGCCAGCGAGATGCCGACGGCGATGAGGATGTCGATCATCGGGTGTCGCCCCGCCCATCAATGGCCGAGTCGGCCAGCGAGTCGGCCAATGCGCCCAGACCTGCGGCGTTGGAGGCCTTGACCAGCACCACGTCCCCAGGCTGCAGCTCAGCCCGCAACAAGGCCAGGGCGGCGTCGGCGTCAGCGGCCACGGCGGCTTCTGGTCCACCCTCCAAGCCCCGCGCCCCCTCCATGACCGCGCCGTGGTGCATGGCGCTCATAGACCTCCCTGTTCCGACGACAATGAGTCGAGACACATCTAATCGCACCGCCAGCCGGCCGATGCGGTCATGTTCGGATATCGCGTCGTCGCCGAGCTCAGCCATCTCGCCCAGCACCGCCCAGCTGCGACGACGATCAGCGCCACTGCCGGCCGAGATCCAGGCCAGTGCCTGCAGCCCGGCCCGCATCGAGTCCGGATTGGCGTTGTAGGCGTCGTCGATCACCGTCACCCCGTCGGCGCGGGTGCTGACCCGCATCCGGTGACCCGACACCGGGACCGCGTCGGCCAGCGCCGCGGCGACCAGCTCGAGGGTGGCGCCGCATTCCAGCGCGACGGCGGCTGCGCACAGCGCGTTGCCGACCTGGTGGTCGCCGTGCACGGCCAGTGTGACGTCGACGACGTCGTCCGCTGAATGCAGGGCGAACTGCGGCCTGGCCAGTTCGTCGAGTGTCACCGGCCCGGCCCACACGTCGGTCTGGCTGTTCCGGCTGACCCGCGCCACTCGGGCCGCGGTCACCTCGGCCATCGCCGCCACCGCCGGGTCGTCGACGTTGAGCACGGCCACTCCGGACCGTGGAACAGCTTGCGGCAGTTCTGATTTGGTTCTCGCGATGGCTTCGCGCGAGCCGAATTCGCCGAGGTGCGCGGTGCCGACGTTGAGCACCACGCCGATCGCCGGCGGCGCGATCGCGGCCAGCGCGGCGATGTTGCCGGGGTGACGTGCCGACAGCTCCAGGATCAGGTAGTCGGTAGCGGCGGTGGCACGCAGCACGGTCCACGGGTGGCCGAGCTCGTTGTTGAACGAGCCCGGCGGCGCCACCACCTCACCGAGCGGCGCGAGCACCGCGGCCAGCAGATCTTTCGTCGACGTCTTGCCCGAAGACCCGGTGATTCCGACGATCGTCAGGCCGCCCGCTACCAGCTCTGCGGCCACCGCGGCGGCGAGCTTGGCCAGCGCCGCCAGTACCGCCGCACCCGAGCCGTCGGTGTCGTGCTGGAGAACGCCGGCCAGTCTCGCGTCGGGGCGTGGTGCGGCGTGCGGGTCGGGGGCCACCACGATCGCGGGGACCCCGACCGGTCTGGCGGCCAGTACGGCGACCGCTCCGGCGGCCACCGCCGAGGCGGCGTGGTCGTGTCCGTCGGCGCGGGCGCCCGGCAGCGCCAAAAACAGCCCACCGGAAGTGACTTTGCGGGAATCGAATTCAACGGTTCCGGTGACATAGCGGCTAGCCGCGTCCTCGGCGGAAATGTCGGCCAGCTCGCCGCCGACGATGGCGGCGATCTGGGCCACGGTGAGGGCGATCAATTGCGGCGCTCCTCCTCATCGCTGCGCTCCGCATCGTCGCCGGCGGGACGCCGCCCCTCGATCGCGGCGGCCAGCTCGATGCGGTCGTCGAACGGCTGGGTGTGACCGGCGCGGGTCTGACCGGTTTCGTGGCCCTTGCCGGCGATCAGCACCACGTCTCCGGCATCCGCCCAAGCCACCGCGTGGTCGATCGCCTCGCGACGGTCGCCGATCTCGACGACGTGCGCAGCGGCGTCGGCTTCGGTTACGCCGGAAAGGATCTCGCGGCGGATCGACGCTGGATCCTCGCTGCGCGGGTTGTCGTCGGTCACCACCACCAGATCGGCCAGCTCGGCGGCGACGCGGCCCATCGGGGCACGTTTACCCGGATCGCGATCGCCGCCGGCGCCGAACACCACCGCCAGCCGTCCGGTCGGGCGGCGCAGGGTCTGCAAAACCTCCTGCAGTGCGCCCGGCTTGTGCGCATAGTCGACCAAGGCCAGGAAGTTCTGCCCGCGGTCGATCCGCTCCAGTCGTCCGGGAACCTGGGTGTGCCGGAGTCCAGTTGCCGCCTGCTCGGGGGAAACCCCGACAGCGTCGAGAATCGCCAGTGCGACAAGGCCATTGGCGATGTTGTAGTCCCCGGGCAGCGCAATCCTCAACCGGTGGTGCACACCGGCGGGGTCGACGGCGGTGAACTCCTGCTCGCCGGCCCCAGCCGTGACGGCTTCGGCGCGCCAGTCCGCGGGCCGACCCTTGGTGCTGACAGTTGTCACCACGTCGGCGCGGTGGGCCATCGACCGGCCGGCGTCGTCATCGACGCACACCACTGCGCGGCGGGCGTGCAACGGCGATGCCGGGTCGAACAGCCGCGCCTTGGCCCCGAAGTAGTCCTCCATCGATGGGTGGAAGTCGAGGTGATCACGGGACAGGTTGGTGAAACCGCCCACCGCGAAGTGGATGCCGTCGACGCGGCCCAGCGTCAGCGCGTGACTGGACACCTCCATCACCACGGTGTCGACGCCGCGCTCGGCCATCACCGCCAGTAAGGCTTGCAGCGCAGGCGCCTCGGGCGTGGTCAACGCGCTCGGGATGTCGGCGCCGTTGATGCGCAGCCCGACGGTGCCGATCAGCCCCACCGTGCGCCCGGCCGACCGCAGACCGGCTTCGAGCAGGTAGGTCGTCGTGGTCTTGCCCGACGTCCCGGTGATGCCGATGACCGCCAGGCGCTCGGACGGATGCCCGTACACGGTGGCGGCGAGCTCGCCCAGGACGCTGCGGGGTTCGGGATGGACGAGTACAGGCACCACGCCGGCGTCGCGGTTCAGCTGCGCCAACCCCGACGCGTCGGTGAGCACCGCGACGGCTCCGCGTTCGACCGCGTCGCCGTAAAAGCGGGCGCCGTGGGTCGCGCCGCCGGGCAGCGCGGCGAACAGGTCGCCGGGCTGGACATCCTGAGCCCGCAGGGTCACACCGGTAATCGGCAAATCCGACGTCGAGCTGCCCTCGGCGGGAACCGCGCCCAACTGAGCGGTCAGCGTCGAGAGCGGCACGCCGGCGCCGGTGGCCGGACGCAGCGCAGCGGGCAACGCCATCACCTCCGTCCGCCGACTGGTTTGCGACGCCGGGGTCAGCGCCTCCATCAGCCCTGACACCTTATCGAGCGGGCGAGTTTCGGCGGACAGCCGTTACGGCTTGAACGACAGGTAGAGCACCACAACGTCGATGCTGAACAGCGCGAACGCCGCCAACGGGATCGCGAATCCCCAGCCCCGCCGGGCGGTTCGGGCCGACGCGATTAGCGTCAATAGCGAAATCACCGGCGCGCCAAAGAACAACAGGGTCATCACGAGATATGGCGGCCCCTGACGCGGGCAGTCTTCGTAGGCGCAACGATCGGTGCTCATCGCCGCCGCGAAGCCGACCAGCATGACGAACAACGCGCCCGGCACCGTCAGGACCGCCAGGATCCAATTCACCACCAAGCGAACGCGATGCTCGGTTCGGGTTGTCATCTCACGGTGTGGGCGTGGGCGCCGGGGTGTCGGTTTCGCGCATCCGGCAGTCCGATGTCGCCGCCAAGACCGTCCCCGCCTTGGTGCCGAAATGAAACTGTGCCCCCGAACCGGCAATGGCGAGGTCCTTGTTGCCCGGCTGGTCGATGAACACGCTCACGGTGGTGGCCCCGAATCTCGCGGCGCCGTCTTTCACGATCTGCACCGCCTTCGGCCAGACGTCGTCAGGGATGGCCCTGTCGAACACCAGTCGGTAGTAGACCTGCACCGCGCGGGTCCACACGAAGTCGCCGCCGCAGCCGTTCCAGCTGTTTTCGTCAACCTTCCACGTCATGCCTGACACCAGGGCAACGATCTGGGTGGCCATCTGATCCGTCGCCGCCACATACTGCGCACGCGCAGCTTCGAAACTCGGTTTCGAACGCAGCCCGTTCTCGAGTTCCGCGACACGCTGCGGACCAGGATTGCCTTGCGATCCCGAATCTGTTGCGCCACAACCGAAAATCGACATCAATATCACCACCATCCACACAATCCACGCGGCCACCCGGACGGTCATCATCGGCCCGGGTGTGGGTACGGGGTCAACGGCGTGGGCGCCATCACCAATTGCTGTCCGCCATCGGGTAAATCGGCGATCCCGGCGGCGACGACCGCCAGGTTGTAGCCGGACATTCTCAGCGTCTGCTCGCCTCCCGGACCGGTGACCGCGCGCGGGTAGTCGGCGTGGCTGTGCACACCCTCTCGCAGCACGCCGTCGGGACTCGTACCGGCTTGCGACGATAGCTCGGGCATCATGCCGCCATACGGATCCGCGCCCCAGCCATGCAGCGGCGCGAACGGCGCAACTTCGGGAATCCAGTCGTCGCCCGGGGGCGCTTTCATGACGAACGCGTGTCCATTGGCCAACCCGAGCTGACTCGGGTTGGCGAGCTCCAGACCCGGCGAGCCGTAGAACACCGCGTCGTTGACCGGATGCAGGCCCTGGGCATTGAGTTGCTGCAGGGCCAGCGAGGACGTGAGCGAACCGTAGCTGTGCCCGAAGAGGCTGAGATGCGCATTGGGGTTGTTGGTGTGCAGCTGTTGAAGATAGGGAGCCAGCGAGGCCGCTCCGGCCTTTGCTTGGTCGTCGTTGACGGTGCGCCAGAAATCGCGCGGGCTGGTCGTGTTGAGCACATTGCCCGGCGGGTCGTAGCCCATCCACGCGATGGTAACCACCGAACCCGAACGCCCCAGTCGCCGAAGCTCTTCGTTTGCCGTGTTCTGCAGATTTCGCGCCTCGGAGACCATGCTCGGCAGTGAATCTTTGGTCGTCGATCCGATTCCGGGCACGGTCACCGAAATGTCGGACGCGGTATCTGGGTTGCCGACGGCCACCGCGGCCTTGACCTTCTGACCCGGATCGGTCGGGATGTCCAGTTGGGTCAGGTAGGTCTCCGGTGCGCGTCGGAGCGCATCGTCGATGGCGTCGTATTCGCCCATCCGGTTCTGAGCGGCGTTCAACTGAGAGTTGAGGTCCTGCAGTCGATTCTGGTCACCACCTGCTCGGATTATGGCCTGCTTTAGGTCGTTGATGTGCGCCTGGAGTTTGGCGCGCTCCTCGCGCACCCGCTCCTGGTTGGCATCGCTTTCGCGCTGGGTCGGCGTCAATCCCTGCGGACCGCCCGGTGGGCCGGCATCGGGCGGAATCGCGGCGTCGCCGTCGGCCATGTTGATCGCGGTGGCTAGCTCCTGATCGACGGCGTTGGCTTCGGCGAGAATCGCGTCGAGCCGAGGCTGCAACTGCATTTCGGCGATAAGCGCCTCTGTCGGCAGGCAATTGGCGCCCGGGACCACTCGGCTGGTCATCGCGTCGATCGCCATGTGCAGTTCGCTGGCGTCGCTGCGCAACGTCCGCAGGTCGGATTGCACATGCTCGATACCGTCGGCGGCCTGGTCGGCGGCACGGGCCACCGCGAGCGCCTCGTTGCCGTGGGCATCGAGGTCTTGGCGGATGCCGGCGTTGACGTGCTTTCTGGCCTCGGCGGTGGCGCCTTCCCAGGTCTCGAACACCGACAGGGTGCTCAGCTGACGCGACGCTTCCAAGGTGGCCTGCCCGCGAGCATTCGCAGCCTGAAACACCTCGCGCACCGCACCGGCGTTCCACCGATCAATGTCGGCCACCGTCAACGTCACGACTCAGGGGCGGGGTGCACTGCGCGCAACTTCTCGGCGTTCTCATTCTCGAGTGCGGTGAAATCGATGCCGTCGTTGTTCAGAGCCAACGCATGATCGCCGACACTGGTCAGCAGTCTGCGTGAGGTTTCCAACCAGGCAGCGGTCCTGATCTGCAGCGCCGCCCCCGAGCTGCCAACCCAGCCCGACTGGGCCGCGGCTATCCGGCTGTCCGACGACAAATGGGCACTCGCCAGATCGTCGCCCTGGCCGGCCACGTGCGCTGCCGAGCTCGCCAATGCTTCAATGTCGACCCGGAAATTCCCGCCTGCCGCCATCACCGTCACCTCCCGCTGTGGTTCGTCATTCTCCCATATCACCGGGTGGCGGTCGGCCGCAATTCGCCCCTGGCTACATGGCTTGCAGCGTCAACGGCGGACCCGGATCAGGTGACAGCGGGACGTTTCCGCGTTGCAGCAGCCAGCCGGCAATGTTGTGGAACAGCGGGGCCGCGGAGTGGCCGGGCGTCCCGTCGGCGTTGGCGGCCGGGTTGTCCATCATGATGCCGATGACGTAGCGCGGATCGTCGGTGGTGGCCATGCCTGCGAAGGTGATCCAGTAGACGTTGTCGTAGTAGCAGCCGCAAGCCGGGTTGATCTGCTGTGCCGTCCCGGTCTTGCCGGACACCTGATAGCCGTCGACGGCTGCCGCGGGCCCGGTGCCCTGCTGGTTTCCGGTCGGGTCACGCTGGACGACGCCGCGCAGCATGTTGCGCACGGTCCGCGCGGACTCCGGCGACACCACCCGAACACCTTCCGGGCGTGGCTCTTCGGTGCGTGAGCCGTCGGCCGAGACGGTGGACTTGATGATCCGCGGTGGGATCCGCACACCGTCGTTGGCGATCGCCTGATACATGCCGGTCATCTGCAGCAGGGTCATCGAAAGACCTTGGCCGATAGGTAAGTTGGAGAACGTGCTGCCTGACCATTGGTCGATCGGGGGCACCAGACCCTCGCTTTCACCCGGCAGGCCGACCCCGGTGCGCTGACCGAGCCCGAATTTGCGCACCATGTCGTAGTAGCGCTGTGGTCCGACCCGCTGCGCGAGCATCAGCGTGCCCACGTTGGACGACTTCGAGAACACACCGGTCGTTGTGTAGGGCGCGACGCCGTGGCCCCATGCGTCGTGGATGGTGACCCCGCCCATGTTGATCGAGCCCGGAACCTGCAGCACCTCATCAGGATTGGTCAGGCCGTACTCGATCACCGAGGCGGCGGTGACAACTTTGTTCACCGAACCGGGCTCGAACGGCGAGGACACCGGCAGATCGCCCAGCTGCTTGTTGCCCTGGCGCCCGATGTCCTGGGACGGGTCGAAGGTGTTGTCGTTGGACATGGCCAGCACTTCGCCGGTCTTGGAATCGAGCACCACCGCCGAGACGTTGCGTGCCCGGGACAGATTCTTGGCCTGCTGCACCTGCTGCTGGACGTAGAACTGGATGTCGTCGTCGATGGTCAATTGGACCGTCGCGCCGTTGACCGCCCGATGCTGGTTGCGGTAGCTGCCCGGAATCACCACACCGTCGGAACCGCGGTCGTAGGTCACCGATCCGTCGGTGCCGGCCAACTCCGCGTCCATGGAATCCTCCAGGCCGAGCAAACCGTGCCCGTCCCAGTCGATTCCGCCGACGACGTTGGCCGCCAGCGACCCGCCCGGATACTGGCGCAGGTCTTGACGCTCGGCACCGACCTCGGGGAATTTCCGGGTGATCGTGGTGGCGATCGCCGGGTCGACGGCACGGGCGAGATAGACGAACGTCTCGTCGCTGCGCAGCTTTTTCAGCACGGTGGCCTTGTCCGGCTTGTTGTTCAGTCGAGCCGACACTTCCTTGGCGATCTCCTTCAACCGCTCTTGCGGGTCAGGAGCTTTCGCGTTCTTCTGCTTGGCTTCAGCCAGTTGCTTGTGGATGCGGCGCGGCTGGAAGGTCAGGGCTCGGGCCTCGATCGTAAAGGCGAGCTGGTTGTTGTTGCGGTCGATGATGTTGCCGCGTACCGCCTTTTCGGTGTCGGTGACCTTGAGCTGGCCCGCGGCCTCCGCGCGCAACCCGGGGGCGTGTGGCACCTGCAGGTAGAACAGCTGGGCGGCGGCCAGCAACAACGCCAAGAAGATGACCCCGTTGCCAACTCGGTGCCGGAAGACGAACGATGCCCCGCGGTTCCCGAGCTCGACGGCCTGGCGGGTCCGGCGTGCACGCGCCGAGCGTGCGGCCGGACTCGCCTTTGGCTGACTTGGCTTGCCGGACCGCGTCTGTCGTAGTGATCGGCCGCCCGGCCGGTCGGCGCGGCGACTCACCGTGGAGCGCCGGGCGTCGTGACCGTCAGGGGGCCGAACTGCTCACCAAGGAGAGGGCCGGTGGGCACGAGGTGATGCGGCACGCCCGGGACGTCGGCCGGGGCCGGCCCGGCCGGTGGGGGCACCGGCGCGGCCAGCGGCACGGGCGCGACGAGCGGGGGCGCAACCGGAGCGGGCGGTACCGCGGGCGCGGCGACGGACGGGGGCATGACCGGCGGCGCGGGCGCCAACCCGGGCGCTGGGGGCGATCCCGGTGCCATCGGCATTCCCGGCGTGGTCGCCGGCCCCGCACCCGGTAGTGGCAGCGGACCGTCAGGCACCGGAATGTGCTGCGGCCCCAGTGTGGTGGCGCCGTCGGGGGTGCGAACCATGGCGTCGGGACCGGGCGCCAGCGGGACCAGCGGAGCGCCGTTGCCGGGCAGTACCAATGAGGGCACCTCAACCGAATTCACCGGCGGCGCTTTGGGCGGCGTCGGCTGTTCGTCGGGCAGCTTGCTGTTCAGCGGTGGCGGCGGAACACCTTGCGCGGGTTTGGGAGTACCCACCACGACCCAGTTCCCCGCGGGATCCTGCACCAGATGCGCGGTGTCCCGGGTCGGTATCATGCCCAGGCCGCGCGCCGCCTCGGCCAGTGCCGGAGCGGCCTGTGCCTCCTGGACGTCGCGTTCGAGCGCTTCCTTTTGCTGCTGGAGCAACTCGGTGCGCTGACGTGCGCTGCCCAGCTGATAGGAACGTTCGGCAGCGGCGGTGGACAGCCACAACGTGAGACCGAGCCCGGCGCCGAGCGAGCCGATGACCAATACGACGAATGGGACTTTGGCAGCCAGGGTCTGCGGGCGCAGATCGATCGAGGTGAGCCGGTTGATCAGGCGTTCCCGCAATGGGGTCCGAACAACCATGGGCTTCTTGGCCTTCCGCGCCTTCGCGCGGGCCTTGGCCTGGGTGGCGGTCTTCGGTCGCGCCGGCCGTTCGACCGGCCGCGCCATCGGCGAGGTCTGCGGCGCGGATCGCGACCCGCGTGGCTCGCGGGCCGGCGCGGTAGCTTTCCCGCCACGCGGACGGGTGCGGCGTGCGGCGGTCGGCTCGGCTGCCGGACGCCCCGCTTTCCGGGAAGCGTCGCTCTGCCCGCGACGCCGGTCGCCGGCGCGGGGCGGTTGCGCGTCGCGCTTGGCCTTCATGAGCCTTCCTCCCATTGCACACGTTGTAGCGCGCGCAGTCGCACGGCGGCACTGCGCGGATTCTGCAGGATCTCGGCGTCGTCGGCACGTTCGGCGCCGCGGGTCAGCAGCGTGAATTTCGGTGCATGCCCGGGCAATTCGAATGGTAGATCGGTCGGCGTGCTGGACGTGCTGACGTCGGCGAACTGCCGCTTGACGATGCGGTCCTCCAACGACTGGTAGGCCATCACCACGATGCGCCCGTCGACCGTCAGCGCATCCAGTGCGGGCGGCAGGGCGTCGCGCAATGCGTCCAGCTCGCTGTTGACCGCGATGCGCAGGGCCTGAAACGTCCGCTTGGCCGGATGCCCGCCGGTCCGCCGGGCCGGCGCCGGAACCGCTTGGTAGATAACCTCTACCAGCTCACCCGTCGAGGCGAACGGTGAGCGCGCACGGCGCCGGACGATGTGCGATGCGATGCGGCGGGCCAGCTTTTCCTCACCGTAACGACGCAGGATGTCGGTCAGCGCGGACTCGTCGTAGGTGTTGAGGATCTCGGCCGCGGTCAACGACGACGTGGGATCCATCCGCATGTCCAGCGGCGCGTCCTGCGCGTAGGAGAAGCCTCGCTCGGTCCGGTCGAGCTGCATCGACGAGACACCGAGGTCGAAGAGGATGCCGTCGACGGATTCGGTTGAGGCATAGCCCGATTCGTCCAGTGCGGCGTCGATCCCGTCATAGCGGGTCTGTACCAGGGTGAGCCGGTCGGCGAAACGCGACAACCGCCGGCGGACGATGTCCAACGCGGTCGGGTCGCGGTCGATGCCGATCAGCCGCAGCCCGGGCAGTTCGCTGAGGAACCGCTCGGCATGCCCGCCGGCACCGACGGTCGCGTCGACGAGTACCGCGCCCGACCCGTCGGGATGGTGGCGCGTCAACGCCGGGCGCAGCAGTGCGAAGCAGCGGTCGAGCAGAACGGGCACATGGCCGAATTCGCCAGTGGCGTCAGCCATGACAACACCTTCCCGACGAGTGGCTTGGCAGGCGGCCGTTGCATCGAGGTCCCTGTCCGATGGCACGAACCTGGCGTTGGGGAAGTACGTCAGGGTCGGTTCGGACAGAGGCCACGATGCACGGGCGCGCGCCTTAAATAATGTCGCCGAGTGCTTCATCGCTGGCCGCGGAGAAGTTCTCTTCGTGGGTTTCTTGGTACTGCTGCCAGGCCTGCGCATCCCAGATCTCCAGGTATTCAATCGATCCGATCACCACGCAGTCCTTGGAGAGGTTCGCGTAGCGGCGGTGATCGGCCGACAAGGTGATCCGGCCCTGGGCGTCGGGATGCTGTTCGTCGGTCCCGGCGGCCAGGTTGCGCAGGAAGGCTCTGGCGTCGGGGTTGCTTCTCGAAGTCTGACTGGCCTTACGGGCGAGTTCCTCGAACGCCGCTCGCGGGTAGACGGCGAGGCTGTGGTCTTGGCTCTTGGTGACCATCAATCCCCCTGCCAGTGCGTCGCGGAACTTGGCGGGCAACGTGAGCCGCCCCTTGTCGTCGAGCTTTGGCGTGTAGGTGCCGAGAAACATCTGGCTACCCCCATGCCCTTCGACTTCCGCCACGATACCCCACTATCCCCCACTTCGCTCCATTTAATGACACGAATGTCACCGATCGATGTCGTTTCAGCAGGTTCTCGGCCACCAAGATGGCATCCCGGGATCGAGCGGTTGTGCGGAGCAGCTCGATAACCGGCCGTTGAGCTGCAGTTATTGCTCAGGTGGGGCGTGGTGGGTCATGTTGGCCGACATAGTCGCCAAGTCGCCGTCAGCAGGCACAAAAAAGGGGCAGCCAGCCGGCTGCCCTTTTTCCCGTTGCGAACCCTAGTCCTCGAAGCGACGGCGGAACCGATCTTCCATCCGGCTGGTGAACGATCCGCCGGCACTCTTGCCACGGCGCTGACGTGCACCAGTCGAGGGTCCGGGCCGCTCACCCCGGCCGCCGAGTCGCGGGCCGGTAATGGCAAACACCACGCCGCCGAACATCACGATGAAACCGAGCACGGACAGCGCCGGGAAGGTTCCGATCATGGTGGCCTTAAACGCCACTCCGGAAACCAGCATGGCGAGTCCGAGCAGGAACAACCCCGCTCCCTGCAACCGTCGCCGTGCGGTCGGGGCGCGCAACCCGCCGCCGCGAACGCTCGAGGCGAATTTTGGGTCCTCGGCGTAGAGGGCGCTCTCGATCTGGTCGAGCATCCGCTGCTCATGATCGGAGAGTGGCATTCGTCCCTCCTTGCCAAGATCCTGTCACGTTAATACCGATAGCACGCCTCCGCCCGCTGCGGGGGCGACTAATAAGAATGATACGAGGTCAATCTGCGCGTTACCACCGCTTCGCCCGCTGATTGTAAACGCGACCGGTCCGCGACCAACGTTGCGCCGCCGCGCCCGATAATGGGATGGCGCACTGCACTGGACGACTGAGGAGGAGACCGCACGTTGGGGACATTCCTCATCAACCTGCCGCCACAGGACATGCAGCGACGACTTTCCGATGCCTTGGGCGTGTACGTCGACGCCATGCGCTACCCACCCGGGACCGAGAACCAGCGGGCCGCGATGTGGCTCGAACACACCCGGCGGCGCGGCTGGCAAGCCGTGGCAGCCGTCGAAGTCGAGGCGTCGGACGGATCCGCGCCGTCGCCTGACGAGCTGAGCGACGCTCCGTTGCTGGGTGTGGCCTACGGCTACTGCGGCGCCCCAGATCAGTGGTGGCAGCAGCAAGTCGTGGCGGGCTTGGAGCGCAGTGGCTTCCCCGCCCTGGAGATCAGCAAGCTGATGACCAGCTACTTCGAGCTGACCGAGCTGCACATCCTCCCTCGGGCGCAGGGCCGAGGTCTGGGCGAGGCGCTGGCCCGTCGCCTGCTTTCCGAGCGCAGCGAAGCCAATGTGCTGCTCTCGACCCCGGAGACCGTTGGCGAGGCCAATCGCGCCTGGCGGCTCTACCGGCGACTGGGCTTCCTCGACGTCATTCGCGGCTACCACTTCACCGGCGACCCCCGGGCATTCGCGATTCTGGGCCGCCAGCTGCCGCTGTAGTCGCCCGGTCTGGCACGATGACCTGGTGCGCGCCAGCGGTATACAGCTCTTGTCCGGGGGTTTTGCGGCACGTCATCGCCGTCGCCTGACGGCATTGACGATGCTGCTGCTGGTGATACCCGTGCTGGCCGGCTGCGTGCGGATCAAGGCATCCATCACCATCTCCCCCGACGACCTGGTGTCCGGCGACATCGTTGCCGCGGCCAAGCCGCGCAACGACAAAGACCCCGGTCCGCAGTTGGATCCCAATCTGGCGTTCGGGCAGAAGGTCGCGGTGTCCAAATACGACCGCGACGGCTACGTGGGTTCGCAGGCCACTTTCGCCGATCTGACCTTTGCTGAACTGCCGGAACTCGCCCACATGAACTCGGACGCACAGGGCGTAAATCTGTCGCTGCGCAGAGCCGGCGATCTGGTGATCCTGGAAGGGCGCGCGGACCTGACGTCACTGACCGATTCCGAGGCCGACGTGGAGCTGTCGGTCGCCTTCCCCGGATCGGTGACCTCCACCAACGGTGACCGCGTCGACCCGCAGACCGTGCAGTGGAAGCTGAAACCCGGCGTGGTCAGCATGCTGAACGCGCAGGCCCGCTACACCGACCCGAGCACCCGCGCATTCCAGGGCGCAGCGTTGTGGCTGGCTCTGGCGTCGATCGCGGTGGCGGGCGCGGTGGCGCTGCTGGCCTGGTACACCCGCGATCGCTCGCCTCGCGTCGCCGAGCCGAGCGACCCGCCGTCCAGCTGACCCGCGTCGACTCTCAGCTCGCCGGCGACCAGTAGTCCAGCATCTCGGCGAACGTGTCGAACGCAGCCGCGGAATTGCCGTAGGTGGCTTCCAGATGGAGGCTCAGCGGGTAGCCGAGGTCGGCGACACCGTCGATCACCCGCTTGTACAGATCGAGAAGCAGCTTGCGCCGTTGCGCCGGTTCGGTGTTCGCCAGCGTCTTGACGAACGCTTGCTCCTCGGCGACGGCCGCGTTGCCGGGATCTTGGATGAGCCAGTTGATGAAGCCGATCCTCTCCTCAACTTTCGGGACGAAGCCAAACCCCAACAGGATCTCCGGCCGATGGTCGGTCTTCGCGGCGAACTCGCTCAAAAATCCCACGATCGCATCGGAATACAGCAGCTGCGTCTGCGCGAACGTCGCGCCCTGATCGCACTTGAAATTCAGCCGGCCCACTTCGCCATCCCGGGTGGGGATCAAGATCACGCCGCGGTTGGCCACCAGCTCCTGAAAGATCGACAGGGCGTCGGTCGGCGCGACGCCGGAACCCTCGCCGTCGGCCATGGTCCGCGGCACACCGACGAAGACGATGCCGTCGATTCCGGCACCGACCAGATCACCGAGCCGCTGGCGCAACACCGGCTCGTCCATGAAAGCGGTGACCTGGCTGCACAATCCGCGCACCCCGGGCAACTCGGGTTTGATGATCGACCAGAAATCCAGCACGTCGAGCTTCGGCTTCATCTCGACCGGTCGGTCGTCCTCTTCCTCGATCAGGCCCGGCATCATCACGTGCTTGATTTGGCCGTTGATGCCGGATCTCTCGGACAGCTGCAACACCTTGTGGGCCTCATCGAGAGCCTGCTCCCGACCGCGATCCACGTTGGGCGGCACCACCTCGAGCGCGACCGTGTTCAAAGTCAACGAGCTTCTCCTCACCGAACGACCAGTTCCCCCCGCGGCAGGTCAGACGCCACGAACCCACGTCCCGCACGCACCACGACAGCATAGTGAGGCTGTCGAAGCGGTCGTCCGGCGACGGTCGACCGCCTCTCGTCAGCCGTCCTGGGGAAGGCAAAACCCGCTGGACAGCGCGGCGCCGAATAGACTTGGCGGGCCATGACCTCAAGGGACCGGGAAGAGGTGTCGCGCTGAGCGTAGAAGCAGCGGCAACCGTCGAGCTGGCCGACGCCGTCACCGACCAGTTGCGCAGATACCTGCGTGAGCGCCGAGCGGACGCGGCGTACATCGGAGGCGACTATGACGCCTTGATCGCCGGCCTGGAGGACTTCGTTCTCGGCGGCGGCAAGCGGCTGCGCCCGGCTTTCGCCTACTGGGGCTGGCGGGCGGTATCGAGCACGGACGCCGACGAGCAAGCGCTGCTGTTGTTCTCGGCGCTGGAACTGCTGCACGCCTCGGCGCTGGTGCACGACGACGTGATCGACAGCTCGGCGACTCGCCGGGGCCGGCCGACGACACACATCCAGTTCGCTGCCCTGCACCACGACCGTCAGTGGCGCGGACCGGCGGATCAGTTCGGGATGTCGGCGGCGATCCTGCTCGGCGATCTCGCGCTGGCGTGGGCCGACGACATCGTCGCGGGCGTCGATCTGCCGCACGGCGCCCGCAACCGAGTCCGCCGGGTCTGGGCCGACATTCGCACCGAGGTGCTCGGTGGCCAGTACCTCGACATCGTGGCCGAGGCCAGCGGCGCGGAGTCGATCGCCTCGGCGATGGCCGTCAACACCTACAAGACCGCCTCCTACACGGTGTCGCGTCCGTTGCAGCTGGGCGCCGCCGCCGCCGCGGATCGGCCCGATGTCCATGCGCTTTTCCACGAGGTCGGCAATCACCTGGGCGTCGCGTTCCAGTTGCGCGACGACGTGCTCGGCGTGTTCGGCGATCCAGCGGTGACCGGTAAGCCCTCCGGAGACGATCTGCGGTCCGGCAAGCGCACCGTGCTGCTGGCGACCGCCATGGAGTTGGCCGACAAGTCAGATGCGCCCGCCGCCAAGCTGTTACGGGACTCAGTCGGCACCGACTTGAGCGATGCCGAAACTGGCCGACTGTGCGACGTGATCGAACGGGTCGGCGCCCTGGCCGCGGTCGAAGACCAGATCGACGCGTTGACCCGCCGGGCGCTCGACCTGCTCACTGGCGCCCCCATCCACGCCGCGGCCAAGGCCGGACTCTCCGAACTCGCCAACCTCGCCGCAAAGCGATCGGCCTGACGCCGGTGTCCATTCCGACGTCTGTTCCCGCTACCACGTCGGCTACCACTGCGCCCCAGCATCTTTCACGACTGCGGGAATTCGCCACCACCACCGGGGGCCGCCCGGCGCTGCTGGGCTGCCTGGGCGCGGCGCTCGTCACCATGGGGGGGCTTGGCGCCGGCAGCACCAAACAGCACGATCCGGTGCTGGAGACGCTGCACGTGTCCTGGCTGCGTTACGGGCACGGCTTGGTGCTGTCCTCGGTACTGCTGTGGATCGGCGTGGCGTTGATGCTCAGCGCTTGGCTGTGGCTAGGCCGACGCGTACTTGCCGGCGACGCAAGCGAATACACCATGGTGGCCAGCGCCGCTTTCTGGCTGGCACCGCTACTGCTTTCGGTGCCCCTGTTCAGTCGCGACACCTACTCGTATCTGGCTCAGGGCGCGCTGCTGCGCGACGGATTTGATCCCTATGCGGTCGGGCCCATCGACAATCCGAATGCCTTGCTGGACAACGTTAGTCCGATCTGGACCATCACCACCGCGCCATACGGTCCGGCGTTCATCATGATCGCCAAGCTGATCACGATGCTGGTCGGCAACCACGTGATCGCCGGAACGATGCTGCTGCGGCTGTGTATGTTGCCCGGGTTCGTGCTGCTGATCTGGGCGACACCGCGGATAGCGCGCCATATCGGCGCGAATGTGCCGATAGCACTGTGGATCTGCGCGCTCAACCCGTTAGTGATCATCCATTTGATGGGCGGCGTGCACAACGAGATGTTGATGGTCGGCCTGATGGCCGCCGGAATCGCTCTGACCCTGAATAGTCGCCATATCGCCGGCATCGCGCTGATTGCCGTCGGGGTCGCGGTCAAGGCCACAGCGGGAATCGCGCTGCCGTTCATGGTCTGGGTGTGGATGCGCCATCTGTGCGAGCGGCGCGGGTACCGGCCGCCGCGCGCCTTTGCCGCGGCCGCAGGCAGGTCGGTGTTGATCTTCGTCGCCGTGTTCGCTGTGCTGTCCGGGGTGGCGGGGGTGGGCCTCGGCTGGCTGACCGCACTGGCCGGTTCGGTGAAAATCATCAACTGGCTGAGCCTTCCGACAACGGCGGCCAACCTGATCCATGCGGTCGGCGGGCTGTTCTTCTCGGTCAGTTTCTACGCGGTGCTACAAGTCACCCGCGTCGTCGGGATCGCGATCATCGCGGTGGCACTGCCGCTGCTGTGGTGGCGATTCCGGCACGACGACCGCCAAGCGCTCACCGGCATCGCGTGGGCGATGCTGGTCGTGGTGTTGTTCGCGCCCGCCGCACTGCCCTGGTACTACTCCTGGCCGTTGACGGTGCTGGCCCCGCTCGCCCAGTCACGCCGGGCGGTCGCGGCGATTGCGGCGTTCTCCACCTGGATCATGGTGATCTTCAAACCCGATGGCGCACATGGCATGTACTCGTGGCCGCACGTTCTACTGGCCACCGCGGTGGCAGTGTTCGCCTGGCGCACCCTGTACCGCCCCGCGGCGGACGAGCAACCTGCTTGATCAGGCGGTCAGTACGCCATGGCCTGCGCGCGGCGCAGGACTTCGCGAGCCTGGTGGGCGTGTAACGCGTCGATCGGGCGAGCGTTGCTGATCGCGTCGCGCGATCCGTCCCGGGTCACGGTCAGCGATGGGTCGGGAGTGAACAGCCAGCGCACGATTTCGGTGTCGCGGTAACCGCCGTCGCGTAAGACCACCAACAACCCCGGCAGGCTTTTGACGACTTCCCCGGTCGCGGTGAAAAAGATCTGCGGAACCACCACGTCGCCGGCGCGCCGCACCGCGACCAGATGGCCTTCCTTCAGATGCTGCTGCACTTTGGTCACCGGGATCCCGAGTAAATCGGCGACACCGGAAAGATCGTAGGTCGGTTCGTCGGGTCCCAGAACATCATCCCCGGCCGGAATCCTGCTCACCGAATCAGTGTACGACCGGGCACGCGGCTTGTTCAGCCGCTGCGTAAAGGTTTCGGCCGCAGCGCCGGCTGCCGCCTACGATGGGCCCGTGGCTGCAGCGGCGAGCGATGACGCCCTGGAGGGCGCATTGCTGGACGGTCGCTATCGCGTTGCGACCAAGATCGCCACCGGCGGCACCTCGACGGTGTACCGCGGCCTCGACACGCGTTTGGACCGGCCGGTCGCGCTGAAGGTGATGGACTCCCGCTATGCGGGCGACCAGCAATTTCTGACCCGCTTCCAGCTGGAGGCCCGCAGTGTGGCGCGTCTCAAGGATCCGGGGCTCGTCGCGGTCTACGACCAGGGCCTGGACGCTCGGCACCCGTTCCTGGTGATGGAGCTTGTTGAAGGCGGCACGCTACGCGAGCTGCTGGCCGAACGCGGTCCGATGCCACCGCACGCCGTCGCCGCGGTGCTGCGCCCCGTGCTGGGCGGGTTGGCCGCCGCGCACCGCGCCGGACTGGTACACCGCGACGTCAAACCCGAAAACGTCTTGATCTCGGATGAGGGCGACGTCAAGATCGTCGACTTCGGCCTGGTGCGCGCCGTCGCCCAGGCCGGAATCACTTCCACCAGCGTCATTCTCGGCACCGCCGCCTACCTGTCCCCCGAACAGGTCCGCGACGGAGACGCCAGCCCCCGCAGCGACGTCTACGCAGCGGGGATCGTGGCCTACGAGCTGTTGACCGGCCAGACCCCGTTCTCCGGCGACACCGCGCTGTCGGTCGCATACCAACGTCTGGACACCGACGTGCCGGCACCGAGCAGTGCGATCAACGGCGTTCCCGCTCCATTCGACGAGCTGGTCGAGCGCGCGACCGCGCGCGATCCCGCCGACCGCTACGCCGACGCCCAGGACATGGCCGCGGAGTTGGGCGCGATCGTCGACGAGTTGCGCCTTCCCGACTTCCGGGTGCCGTCGCCGCGTAACTCTGCGCTGCACCGCTCGGCTGCGATGCACCGCAGCGACATCGACCAACACCACACCACCGAGCAGCCCCAGTCACCGCGCGGCCGCGCGCCGGTGCACCATCCGACGCGTCAGCTGATGCGCGATCCACAGCACCGGCCCGCCAAATCGATCGCGCTAGACGATGACGAATACCAGGAGATATCAGGGCAATTCGCCGGAATCGAGATGATCGAATTCGCCCTGGAACGTCAGCGTGCTCGACGCATGGTGCTGATCTGGATAGCGATCGTGTTGTCGATCACCGGCATGGTGGCCGCCGCGGCCTGGACCGTCGGCAGCAACGTCAGCGGTCTGCTTTAGTCGCGCAACATCTCGGCGACCAGGAACGCCAGCTCCAGCGACTGCTGGGTGTTCAGCCTTGGGTCGCAAGCCGTTTCGTAGCGTCCACCCAGATCGGTGTCCGAAATGTCTTGAGCGCCACCAAGACACTCGGTGACGTTCTCTCCGGTGATCTCGACGTGGATGCCGCCGGGGTAGGTTTCCAGCGCCCGGTGCACCTCGAAGAAGCCCTGCACCTCGTCGACAATCCGGTCGAAGTGCCGGGTCTTGTAGCCGGTCGACGATTCGTGGGTGTTGCCGTGCATGGGGTCGCATTGCCAGATCACCTGGTGGCCGGTCGCCTGTACCTTCTCGATGATCGGCGGCAGCAGGTCACGAACCTTGTTGTTGCCCATCCGGCTCACCAGCGTCAACCGGCCCGGCTTGTTGTGCGGGTCAAGGCGCTCAACGTATTCGACAGCCTGTTCCGGGGTGGTCGTGGGACCGATCTTGACGCCGATCGGGTTCGCGATCACCTCAGCGAACGCGATGTGCGCGCCGTCGAGATGCCGGGTCCGGTCCCCGATCCACAGGTAGTGCGCCGACAGGTCGTACAGTTGCTGCTCGCCGTCCTCGGCGTCGGACAGCCGCAGCATGGCTCGTTCGTAGTCAAGCACCAAAGCTTCATGGCTGGCGTAGATTTCGGCGGTTTGCAGGTTGCGGTCGGCCACTCCGCACGCGCTCATGAATTTGAGCCCGCGGTCGATCTC
>DASXJI010000215.1:0-6598 GCA_036497495.1 Mycobacterium sp. | reverse complement strand
CGTTTACTGTGGCACGGCGCAACCCTGATCCTCGGGATGAACCCCTTGATCCGTTACGACGCCCCGCGTATCGTTGAAAATCAATTACGAAACCCTGCGTATCGTAATCCGCGCTTCCGCCGCAGGCGCTCAGCGATGATGCGAAAGGACCTCTCTTGGTGCGCAGCCGCTACGCGGGCCAACCTTTCACCACCCCCACCACCGACGTTGCCGCCGCGCTCGAGCAGGTCAGCATCCCGACTTTGCTGCTGTCGCTAGTGCACATCACCGGCGACCCGCACTTCATCCGCGAGTTCAAACCGGCCGGGATTTTTCTCAACGAGGTCCAGGGCTTCATGTCCGACGAAGACAAAGCGCGGGCCCGGGCCGAGGCGCTTCCGGTGATCACCGACTACCGCGACCGCGGCTGCCCCGAGCCGGCCCCACTGCCGTTCGAGCTGATCAGGGAAATGATGGACTGGGCGGTCTGCGAAAACGTGCCCGACGACTACCTGGCGCTGCTGGCCGAGGAGATGGACCTCCAGGGCGCCGACCCGCGCCGGCCGACTCCGCTGGACTCCGACCGTGCCGCCCAGGTGCCGGTGGTCGTCATCGGCTGCGGCGAATCGGGGATCTTGGCAGGTATTCGGTTGCAGCAGGCCAACATTCCGTTCACTATCGTGGAGAAGAACGCTGGCCCGGGCGGTACATGGTGGGAAAACAGCTATCCCGGGGCGCGCGTCGACGTGGCCAACCACTTCTACTGCTACAGCTTCGAGCCCAGCAACGAGTGGTCGCACTTCTTCGCCGAACAGCCCGAGCTGCAGAGCTACTTCACCCGTGTGATGGCCAAGCACGGCTTGAACGACCATGTGCGCTGGCAGACCGAAGTCGTCGCCGCCGAGTGGGACGACGAGGACGGGATGTGGACCGTCACCATGCGCGAGGACGACGAGGGTCTCACCGAGATGCAGGCGCGCGCCGTCATCACGGCCGTCGGCCAGCTCAACCGTCCGCACATGCCAGAGTTCAAGGGCGCGAATACGTTTCGCGGGCCGTCCTTTCATTCGGCAAGGTGGGACGACTCGGTCGACCTCGCCGGCAAGCGCGTCGCGCTGATCGGCGCGGGGGCCAGTGGGTTTCAGATTGCGCCGGCCATTGCCGACGAAGTCGAGCACCTCACCGTGTTCCAGCGCACCGCACAGTGGATGTTTCCCAACCCGATGTACCACGAGGAAGTCCGCGACGGCGTGCGCTGGGCGATGGACCACCTGCCGTTCTACGCACGCTGGTACCGGTTCCTGGTGCTGTGGCCCGGGTCCGACAAAGGGCTCGACGCGGCGCGGGTCGACTCGGCTTACCCCAACCAGGATTACGCTGTCAGCGAGATCAACGCTATTGCCCGCCTGATGTTCACCGACTGGATCACCACCCAGGTGGACGGCGACGAGGAGCTGCTGGCCAAGGTGCTACCGGATTATCCGGCCACCGGCAAGCGGACGCTGCAGGACGACGGTACCTGGCTGCGCACGTTGCGCCGCGACAACGTCGACCTGGTCCGCACGCCGATCCGGGAGATCACCGCCGACGGCGTCATCACCGAGGACGGCGAAACCCACGACGTCGATATCATCGTCTACGCCACCGGGTTTCGGCACACCGACGTATTGTGGCCGATGACCATCACCGGTCGCCACGGTGCCGACCTGCACAGCGTCTGGGGCAGCAGGCCGTTCGCCTATCTGGGGATCACTGTGCCGCAGTTCCCGAACTTCTTCGTCGTCTACGGGCCGGGTGCGCATCTGGCCCACGGCGGCAGCCTGATCTTCAACTCCGAACTGCAGATGCGATACATCAACACCTGCTTGGCGAAACTCGCTGAGCCGGCTGTGCATTCAATCGAACCGACCGCCGAAGCGGCGGCGGACTGGCATCAGCGCACCCAGAGCGAAATCAAGCAGATGGTGTGGTCACACCCCGCGGTCAAGCACTCCTACTTCAAGAACTCCGACGGCGAGATCCACACCGTCAGCCCGTGGCGGCTCAACGAATACTGGTCAGCCACGCGCGAGCCCGACTGGTCCGCGTTCGTCACGCGGAGCAGGACATGACTATCCGCGGGCAACGCCCTGGTCGGCAGGCGGCTGAGCGGTGCCGAATGCCCCGTTCAGCCATTCGCTCATCGCTGTGGCCAGCGTCGTACTGTTCTCGCGCTTGACGATCTGATGGCCGTCGTCATTGAACAACAGGTAGCGGACATCGCGGCCGGCCCGCCGCAACGCCTCGACGATCTGCTGCGATTCGCCGACCGGCACGTTGGTGTCATTTGCCCCGTGCACCACCAGCAGCGGTGCGCTCAACGCATCAACACGCCGCAGCGGCGACAACCGCTCGAGTAGCTCGCGATCGCCGACCGGGTGGCCGTACTTCGCGTAGGCGCCCTCGGCGATCCACGGCTCGGTGTTGCGATAGAACGTGGTGAGGTCACTCATCCCGCAGATGGTGACGCCGGCCGCGAACAGCGCTGGGTGAAATGTCAATGCCGCCATCGTCAGATAGCCGCCGTACGACCAGCCCGCGCAAGCGATGCGGCCCGGGTCGGCCAGCTGATTGTCCACCAGGAAGCGCACGCAGTCGGCGACGTCGTCGATGGCCGCGAACCGTTTTTCCTTGTCATCGGCGTGAACGAAGTCGCGGCCTAAGCCGCCAGAACCGCGAACATTGGGCGTCAGGACGCTGATCCCGGAGTCGAGCAGCTCCGGAAAGATCTCGCTGTATTCGGGCCGAGCCTGCCCTTCTGGACCACCGTGCAGGTACACCAGTGCGCCCGAAACGGCGCCGCTGCCCTGCGACCGATATAGCCACGCGGGCAGAGTCAGACCGTCTCGCGCCGTGATCGTCTCCAACACCGGGCGCGCGCCGGATCCGCGCGCAACCGGACCGCGGCTGGGTTCGCGGTCGATGTTCTGCCATTGACCCGTGCGCGGGTCTACCAACTCGACGGTTCGTGGCATCGACGGGCTTTGAACAGTCAGTGCGACCATCGAGCCGCCGGCGCTGATGGACAGCTCGCCGGCGACCATGCCAGGCAACGGGATCGGCTCGGCCACCGTGTTGTCAGCGTATTCGAGTATCTGTAATTCGCTGCGGCCCTGCAGATTCCACAGCAGCGCGACGGTGGAGAGGTCGTCACTGACAGTGAACTCGTCGAGGTCGCAGTCCGGGCGTTCGGCGACCACCGAGTAGGTGACACCATCCTCGGTGGTTGTCACCTCCAGCAGCCGGGTGTGCTCGCAGCCGTTGTCGCTGCTGATCAGGGCGCGAACGTACCCGCGGCCGTCGCCGTGTCCGTCCACCGCGTTTACCCCCACCTCATACATCTTGGCCGGGTAGTACAGCTTGGTCGCCTCGCCGTCGCCGTACCGGATGCGGCGCGGATGGTGGTCGTCAAGGATCACACCGCGAGCGGTCGTAGAACCGGGATCCGATGGCAGTAAAGCGATTTCGCTGCCAGCGCGCAACATGATCAGCTCGTGGTAGCCGCGCGGCCCGACCCGGATCAGCGCCGCTCCGCCCCATGCGTCGACGAGTCGGCCGCCGGATCGGCGGTCCAGCACGGTGCAGTGGCCGTCCGCTGGATCGATCAGGCATGACTGCCCTATGCCATCCTCACCGGTTAGGATCGCCGCCACCCGGATGCCGTCCCACGCGATCAATTCGGCGGTGCCGTCCTCTTCGTTGTCGATGCGCCGCGCCATCCGGTCGTCGGGATCGGTGGTGACAACCCAGATCTGGGTGCGAGTACCACCTTCGGGCGCGACCTCACATGCCAACCACCTGCCGTCGGCGGAGTGGATGACACGAGAGACTGGGCCCTCGACCGGCAGCTCGACATCGCGTGATGAACTGGGTCGCCGGCCGTGTAGAAACCGTTGCACCGCACGCGGATAGCCGCCGTCGTCGATCAGATGGGCGAACGCGGTGGCGTCCGGGGACATTGACGCGCCATAAAGGGCGCGCACCTGGTGCCCCATCGCCTCAGACTTCCATGCTCTGCAGCCACATCTCGAGCACCGCCAACTGCCACAATGCGTTTGCGCCCAACGTGGTTCGTGTCTCGTTGGGCGCGGCCAGCAGGGCGCCGACGGTCTCCGCGCGGTACAGCCCGCGATTTCGCGCGGAATCATTGCTCAGTGCATCGCGCACCATGTCGAGCACCTCGCCGCGCAGATGACGGATACCCGGCACCGGGAAGTAGCCCTTCGTCCGATCAATCACCTCCGACGGCAGCAACGCCCTCGAGGCGTCCTTGAGCACGCCCTTGCCGTCCGACGCCAGCTTCAGCTCGGGCGGGCAGGAGGCAGCCAGTTCGACGAAGTCGTGGTCGAGGAAAGGCACGCGCGCCTCCAGACCCCACGCCATCGTCATGTTGTCGACGCGTTTGACCGGGTCGTCGACGAGCATGATCTGCGTGTCCAGCCGCAGCGCAGCGTCCACCGCGGAATCCGCGCCGGGCGACCCTTGGTGGGCGGTCGCGAATCCGCGACTGGCGTCATCGTCAATCCCATACTCGGGAGCCAAGATTGACAGCACATCGGCGTGACTACGGTCGAAAAACACCTTGGCGTAGGCCTCAGTGGTCTGTTCACGGGCGACATTGGCGAGCGGCGGGTACCAGTCGTAGCCGGCCAGAATCTCATCGGCGCCCTGTCCGGACTGGACCACCTTCACCGACTTACTGACCTCCTCCGATAGCAGGTAAAAGGCCACGCAGTCGTGGCTGACCATCGGTTCGCTCATCGCGGCAATGGTTTTCGGCACCGCGGGCAGTAGCCGCGAGGTGTCGATATGGATCTTGTGGTGGTCGGTGTCGAAGGTCTTGGCGATCAAGTCGGAGTAGACATACTCGTCGCCGGATTCGCCACCGGCTGAGTCGAAACCGATGCTGAAGGTGGCCAACCCGTGCTGACCCTGCTCGGCCAGCAGCGCCACCACGATCGAAGAGTCGATGCCACCCGAGAGCAACACCCCGACGGGCACGTCGGCGACCATCCGTCGTGTCACCGCGGTGCGCAACGCATCCATCAGCGCGGCTTCCCAGTCGCCGACCGACCAGGATGCCCTGGACGGATTGCGGCGGAATTCCGGTGTCCAGTAGACGGTGTCGGTGTGCGAACCGTCGGGCTGAATCACCCGCACGGTTGCCGGCGGAAGCTTGCGCACGCCTTGGTAGATCGTGCGCGGCGCCGGCACCACGGAATGGAAGGTCATGTAGTGGTGCAAAGCGTGGCGGTCCAGGTCGGTGTCGACGCCCCCGGCCGCGAGCAGCGCACGCACGGTGGACGCGAACCGCAGCCGGCCGGGCGCCGACGCCAGGTAGAGCGGCTTTATGCCCAGCCGGTCACGCGCCAGCGTCACCACACCGGTGTCACGGTCGGCAACGGCGAACGCGAACATCCCCTTGAACCGGTCGACGCAGCGCATCCCCCAGTGGTGGAACGCCTTGATCACCACCTCGCTGTCGGCGGTCGAGAAGAAGCGATAACCGGCGGCCTGAAGTTCGTCGCGTAACTGTTGGTAGTTGTAGATGCAGCCGTTGAACACCAACGTCAGCCCGAGATCACTGTCGACCATCGGCTGCGCGCCGCAAACGGACAGGTCGATGATCGAAAGGCGCCGATGTCCCAGCGCCAGCGGTCCGTGAGCCACCACGCCGTCGGCGTCGGGTCCGCGCGACACCATTTCGCCCGTCATCCGGGCGACGGCACCGACATCGGCCGCGTGCCCGTCGAAGCGCATCTCACCGCAGATACCGCACATGTATCCTGCTTCCGTTTTTGAAGTCTCGCCGACTAGCCTTCAGCGGTTCGTGGCGCGACCAGAATCCAGGTGTCCTTACTGCCCCCACCGAAAGACGAGTTGACGATCCGCGACCCCCGGCTCGCTGCCCGGGTCAACGCCGCGGGTGCGACGTGCGCCGACACTGAACCGCCCGCACCTGCCCTCAGGTGGACGAATGCGCGCAGGTCGACATGATGTGGGTAGATGCCGTCCCCGTCGAAGGTCGGATGGGTGGACAGGGCAACCAGCTCCTGGGCGATGAACCGCTCCGGTTGGGTGACCAGCTCGTGCCGACGCGCCTCCAGCGCGGCTTCGGAGGCGTCGGGGCCGATCAACACTCCTGTTCCGCCCAATCCGTCGATGGGTTTGACGACCATGTCGGCGAGGTTGGCCAGCACGTAGTCGCGCTGCTCGCGCTCGGCGCAGATCCACGTCGGGACCTGAGCCAGCTTCGGTTTTTCGCCGAGGTAGTACTCGATCATGGCCGGCACATAGGCGTAGATCGCTTTGTCGTCGGCCACTCCGTTGCCGAGCGCATTGGCAATCGTGAGATTGCCGTCGCGGATCGCGCCGAGCAGTCCCGGCCGCAGCGGGGCGGAGTCATATCCGCTAGAGGACAGCAGCATGTCCTCGTCCATCCGCGTGTAGGCGACGTCGATGGCTCGGACGTCGGGACCGATATGGCGCACCAGCGTTTTGTCGCGCACCGACAGGTCCGACGGCTGTACCAGCGCGATGCCCATTTCGTCGGCCAGGAAAGTGTGCTCGAACCAGGCCG
>DASXJI010000214.1:0-2514 GCA_036497495.1 Mycobacterium sp. | reverse complement strand
TCGACGAACTCCGCGTTCGGCACAGTGTCCAAGAAGTGCCGCACACCTTCCGGGCTGACCACGTCGGAAAGCTTGCCGCGGATCAGCAGCACCGGGATCGTCAGGTTGGCCGCGGCGTGCTCGAAGTTCTCGGTGCGCAGTTCCGGATCGTCGCCGGGCTTGGTCATGAAGGCCGGATCCCAGTGCCAGTACCAGCGGCCGTCGCGCAGGCGCAGATTCTTCTTCAATCCCTCGGGGCTGCGCGGCTTGGTCCGGTGCGGCAGATATGCGGCGACGGCGTCGGCGGCCTCGTCCAGCGAGGCGAAGCCGTGCAACCCGCTGAACATGAAGTCACGGATGCGGGCACTGCCATTCTTCTCGAATCGCGGGACGACGTCGACGAGCACCAGCCGGGTGACCCGCTTCGGCCCGGCCCGGTCTGCGACGAGGATGCCGGTGAGTCCGCCCATGCTAGCCCCGATCAAAATGACCGGCCGCCCGATGGCGCTGAGCACCTGCAGGACATCGGCGGTCAGCGTCTCGATGTCGTAGTCGGCGTCGGGCGCCCGGTCGCTGTCACCATGGCCGCGGCTGTCCAGCGCGACCACGTGGAATCCTTCGTCGGCCAAGACCTGGCCGGTGTTCTTCCAGGAGAACCGATTCTGACCGCCGCCGTGCAGCATGAGGACCGTCGGCCGGCCGGCCGCCACGTCGGCGCCGCCGGCTGATCGACCGAGCCACTCGTCGGCGACCAGAGTGAGCCCGTGGATACCGGAAAACTCGACAGTGTGTGCAGTGTTGCGCACGGCAGTCACGGGCAGCTCCTCGGCCGGATGCGTGGCATCGTTACTAGGCATTACCCGCCTGACGTTACAGCGGTGAGTTTTCGCCGTCGCGAGGGTCCATCCAGGTGAACTCTCCCGACCACGACCAACGACCAAGGAGGCGACGACCATGCCCTCGATCACCCCCTCACTGTGGTTCGACCACAACCTGGAGGAGGCGGCGGCGTTCTACACCTCGATATTCCCGAACTCGCACATCGAGGACTTGAACCGAAGCACCGATGCCGGCCCCGGCGAACCCGGGTCGGTCCTGTCCGGCACCTTCGTGCTGGACGGGAACCGATTCATCGCGATCAACGGCGGTCCGCATTTCTCGTTCAGCGAGGCGGTGTCCTTCACGATCGACTGCAAGGACCAAGACGAGGTCGACTACTACTGGAGCCGGCTCACCGACGGCGGCGAGGAATCGCAGTGCGGCTGGTGCAAGGACCGCTTCGGTCTGAGCTGGCAGGTGATTCCCGGGCGGCTCTACGATCTGGTCAGCCATCCCGATCCGGCATGCGCCACCGCCGCCACCCAGGCGATGTACGGCATGAGCAAAATCGTCATCGCAGATCTTGAGAAAGCGGTGGCTTCGGTCTGAGCGTTGGGGCATCACGACGTAGTTTGGAAAACATGCCCGACGATGCGCCGATGGACGTCGTGTACCTGCGGCCGACCCAACGCCCTGCCCAGGTCGAGCGGGTAGCGCTGATCGCCGGCCTGATCGCGGGAGTGTTGTTGGCGGGGTTGGTGGGCTGGCTCGGTTTCCGGACTTACGAGGCCCAGAACCGGGAGGCCCAGCGCGAGCGTTTCGTGCACGCCGCCGCGGATGTCGCGGTCAACCTCAGCACGGTCGACCATCAGCACGCCGACGCTGACGCGCAACGAATCCTGGATTCTTCGACCGGTCGGTTCGCCGACAGCTTCGCCCGACGGAAGCAGTCCTATATCGACGCCGCCAAGCAGACGCGGTGGCGATCGCTGGGCGAGGTCACCGATGCCGGGCTGGAATCGGTGACGGGCGACCAGGGTCGGGTGCTGGTCGCGGTGACGGTGAAATCCGCCGATCCCGCGCAGGCCGAACAGGAGCCGCGGTTCTTGCGGATGCGGATCACCGTGCAGAAGGTTGGCGACGAAGCCAAGGTCTCCGACGTCGCATTCGTGTCATGACGCAGCGAAGGTCGATCAACTGGTCGCGCTTTTTGGTCTACGGCCTGCTGCCCGCGCTCGCGATGCTGCTGGCGATCGCCGCGGGCCTGCTCAAGTGGAAAGACTCGTCGATTCGAGACATCGACATTGCCCGTAGCGAATCAGTCTCGGCAGCAAGGGATTCCACTAACGCAGTGCTGACGTTCCGGTATGACACGGTTGACCATGACGTGGCGGCCACGCGCGGTCGATTGACCGGTGGCTTCCTCGACACGTACACGCAGCGTACGCAACAAGAGCTCATACCCAACGCCAAACAGCAGCGGGTGATCGCGGCCGCTCGCGTGCCCGCGGCGGCGCCGGAGTCGGTGAGCCCGACTCGCGCGGTGGTGCTGCTATTCGTCAATCAGACCGTCAGGATTGGGGACGCCGTCCCAACCGATATCGAGTCTGATGTTCGGGTGACGCTGGACAAAATAGGTGGGCGTTGGCTGATCTCCGATTTCGACCAGTACTAATCGCCCACGCTAAGGATCAGCTGATGTCCAGACCTCGCTAG
>DASXJI010000213.1:0-3558 GCA_036497495.1 Mycobacterium sp. | reverse complement strand
CGCCATAACCAGAGATGCGCGGGTGATCGTTTGAGGGCCCACTTCTTGTCCGATCACACTGCGGCACAACTCAACCCACCGCTCGCTCTGACCCGCGTGGCTGTACACAACTCCGGTCGAGCCTTGCACATCGTAGAAAATCTCGTCGAAACCTCCACTCTCCGTTAACGGGCGGCTGGCATCGAGATAGCCGACGGCGTCGTCCAACCGCCCCGCCGCATAACACTGCGCGGCGAGCACGTACAGCTGCGCAAGCCGCCGGTGGTTCACGCTGCGCGCAGGTTCAATGAGTTCCTCGGCCCACCCAACGGGCTCGTACTGTTCGACCATAATGCCGAGCAGTGTCGCGTAGATGGCGACGGCCGCAGCGGTGTCGATGTCGCCTTGGTCGGCAGCCCAGTGGAATGCGGTCCGCAGATTGGACAATTCTGCGGTGAACCACATGTAGGCCTCGCGTTGTCGAGGACTGTCCCACAGGGCCATGATGTCGGGTTCCCGTCCGGCGAAGTACCGCGAGTGGGCGGCCCGGATCTCGGATGCGTCGCCGCGGGCGGCGAGTTGTTCCTCCGCGAACTGGCGGATGGTCTCGAGCATCGAATACCGGGTCCGTCCCGCTGACCGGTCGGCGACCAGCAGCGACTTGCGCACCAATGCATCGAGCAGGTCGAGGACGGCAAGGTCGTCTGCTTCGTCGAATCCTGCCATCGCGCAAGCGCTTTGCAGGTCGAATCCACCAGCGAACACCGAACACCGCTCCAGCAGCGCCTTTTCCGTGTCGTCGAGGAGGTCGTAGGACCAGGCGACGGCGTGGCGCAGGGTCTGGTGGCGTTCCAGAGCACGCCGGGAGCCCACCAGCAGCCGGAACCGCTGGTCAAGACGATCCCGTACCTCGCTGGCAGTCATCGACGCCATGCGGGAGGCCGCTAGTTCGATGGCCAACGGGATTCCATCCAGACGGCGGCATATCTCAACCACAGCGGACGCCTCGTCTGGTGTGGCCACCGAGAAGTGCGAGGATTCGCCTCGTGCACGTTCGACGAACAGAGCCACCGCGGCGGAGTCGACGCCGGCGCCGACGTCTAGAGAGGGCACCAGCAACACTTGCTCGTCGGCGACCCTCAGCCCTTCGCGGCTGGTTGCCAAAACCCTCACCGTCACCGATTGCGCCAGGATCGCTTCGGCTAAGTCGGCCGCGGCCTCACGCAGGTGCTCGCAGTTGTCGATCACCAACAACCGGATCATGCCGTCCAGCGCGGCAGCTACCGAGTCGCTCACGCTCTTGCCTGGTTGCTGGGTAATGCCCAGCACCGCCGCGACCGCATCGGGCACTGCCGCCGGATCGCTAACCGCGGCCAGTTCGAAAACCCATACTCCGTCGGGAAATTCATCGGCGAGGCGCCTCGCGACCTCCAACGCCAACCGGGTCTTGCCGACTCCGCCGACACCGGTCAACGTCACAAGCCGATGCGCTTTGAGTGCTGCTTGTACCTCGTCGAGTTCGGACTCGCGTCCAATGAAGCCGCTCGTCGCAAAACGCAGATTCCCAGGACTGGAATCCAGCGCCCGCAACGGCGGAAAATCCGCCCGCAGACCGGGGGCTTGGACCTGAAACATCCCGACCGGTGTCGGCAAATCCCGCAGTCGTCGCGGCCCCAGATCGACTAGGTCAATTCCGCTCAGCAGACCTGCCGTCGACTCGACCAGCAGAATCTGACCGCCGTGGCCGGCGGCCATCACCCGCGCCGCGCGGTTCAGCACCGCGCCGAAGTAGTCGGCCTCTCGCAGCTCAGCTTCGCCGGTCGCGATGCCCATCCGCACGGGCAATTCGAGTTCCCGCTGTGCGGCCACCGCGGCATCGACCGCCGATCTCGGCGACGCGAATGCAGCGCACACACCATCGCCGGTGTGCTTGAACAACCAGCCCCCGTGGCCCTCGATCGCTGTACGCAACATCTCGTCGTGCGCGGCCAGCGCCACCCGCATCGCATCCGCGTCCGCCTCCCACCGACGGGTCGAACCCTCAATATCGGTGAACAGAAAGGTCACAACCCCGGACGGCGACACCTCCGCGGACACCCGGACAGGATGTCACAACCGAACCCACAGCAGCCGCGGTATGTGCGGGATGCTTGGTGGACCACGCTGTAGGCCGATCAAAGGCGTCAATACAGCTATGGCGGTGGCGGAGGGATTTGAACCCTCGGACGGGGGTTACCCGTCACACGCTTTCGAGGCGTGCTCCTTAGGCCGCTCGGACACGCCACCGCCGGAGAGCTTACCCAACAGCTGCTCGGCTATCCCAATCGCTGCCGGGCGATGAAGGTTTCCAGCAGGCCGGCACACTCCTGGGCCAGCACGCCGCCGCGCACATCCGGACGATGGTTGAGCCGGCGGTCGCGGACTACGTCCCACAGCGAGCCCACCGCACCCGTCTTGGGCTCCCAGGCCCCGAACACCAGCCGGTCGACCCGCGCCATCACCAGCGCACCCGCGCACATCGTGCACGGCTCGAGCGTCACCGCCAGCGTCGCACCGGCCAGCCGCCACCCGTCGCCAAGCACCCGCGCGGCCGCACGAATGGCCAGGACCTCGGCGTGTGCGGTTGGGTCACCGAGGGCCTCACGCGCATTGACCGCACGGGCCAGCTCAGTTCCGTCGGCCGCCACGACCACGGCACCCACCGGGACGTCGCGGGGATCCGCGGTCGCGGCAACCGCCAGCGCGGCGCGGATCAGATCTTCGTCGCAGCTCATCGACCGAGCTCACGGCGGCGACCCGCGGCGCCCCCGATCACCGACCGAGACGCTCGAGCACCGACGACAGCTCATCGGCGAAGCCCATCTCGCGCGCGATGCGGCCCAGCTGCTCGTCGGCGTAGAGATCTGTCTCGTCGAGGATGACGCTGAGCACCGCCTCGGGCAGGCCCACATCGGACAGCAACCCGAGATCACCCTCTTCGAAGGGATCGGCGTCTTCAAGATCTTCCGGGTTGATGTCGGCGTCCAGGTTGTCCAGTACCTCGGCGGCGATGTCGTAATCCAGCGCCGCGGTCGCATCCGAAAGCAGCAGCCGGGTGCCCGACGGCGCGGGCCGCACGATCACGAAGAACTCATCGTCAACGTCGAGAAGGCCGAAAACTGCTCCGGCACTGCGTAATTCACGCAGCTCGGTTTCGGCGTCGTTCAGGCTGGCCAGCGCCTTGGGTCCCATGGCCGAGCAACGCCATCTGCCCTCTTCACGCACGACAGCCACACCGAATCCGTCCGGAGTGTCCGCCTGCGCGGAAGCCCGCTGTGCTCCCATGGGCGCCTACGCTAGTCGCGTATTGGCCCGTTGACCAGCAAATCGGGGTCGCGTCGAGCCCGATAGCCCGCCAGGAATTCGGACCAATATGCCAACCTTGACGGGTGGCGAAGACACCGGTGTGCGTGCTGGGCCTGGGACTGATCGGCGGCTCGATTTTGCGCGCCGCCACGGCTGCCGGTCGGGAGGCCTTCGGCTACAACCGCTCGGTCGAGGGAGCTCAGGCGGCCCGCTTCGACGGCTTCGATGCCACCA
>DASXJI010000212.1:0-3030 GCA_036497495.1 Mycobacterium sp. | reverse complement strand
GGCACCCGCAGGTTGTCTTCGAGCACCATCCAGTGGCCGGCCCGGTCGCAGACGACGTCGGTGCCGCTGACGTGCGCGCGCACCGTGTCGCCGGCCCACCGGCCCGTGGATCGGAAGCCGGGTGCGCGGTCGAGGGCCTGCACACCGATGATGCCGTCGGCGACGATCGCCTGCTCGGAATAGATGTCGCGGAGGAATGCGTCCAGCGCCTGGGCCCGCTGACCGAGGCCTTCGGATAGCTGCGCCCACTCGTCCGCGGCCACTATGCGGGGTATCAGGTCGACCGGGAACAGCTGGGCGCGGGTCTGGCCGGTGACGCGAAAGGTGACGTTGTCGGCGCGCTGCTCCTGCTCGATGCATCCTTCCCGAAACCGCAGCTGCACCACCCCGAGGCGGGCAACGGTGTCGAGGACCGTCCGATAGCGCTGCCGTGGGTGACCGTCGGTGTCGACGGCTTCGTCGTAGCTGACGTCGACGTTGCCGCGGGCGATGCGAACCGCCGGGTCGGTGCCGGGGTGGTAGCCGAACAGCAGGGTCGGGTCGCCGGCGGCGGCCGTCGCCGTGCTGGGCAAGCGGCCGGCGGTCTCGGCGATCAGCTGATCGACGACGTCGGTGAGGCGGCCGCGGCGGCGCAGCGCCCGCCGTTGCCGGGCCGACGACGTGCCCGCGATCAGCACCTGTCGGGTCAACTCGCTGACGATGTCCCAGTCCCCGCTGTCTTCGAGTTGGGGACGCAGCGATTCGACCAGCTCGGTGACCACCTCGGCGGCCGGCCTGCCGGCTGGAGCGCGGACGTCGACGAGGTCGCCCTCCAACCCCGACCGGGCGGCCCGCCAGACCGCGGCACGGCCCAGTGCCGGCGACAGGGTCGTCGCTGGGGTGCCGGCCCGCGCGGCGTCGACCTCGCGCTCGACCAACGCCCGGAACAGCCCGGCGATCAGCAGGATGGTGTCGACCGACGGACAGCTGTCGCACACCCGCAGTTCCAACGTCGGCACCGAGATTGACGGTCGGACGTCGAAGTAGACCATCCCAACGTCGCTGATGACCCCGCTGGCCACCAGATCTTTGACCAGCGTGTCGTATTCCTCGGCCGACTGCACCGGTGCGGCCAGGCCCGTCGTCGGCCAACGCTGCCAGACCAGCGTGCGCAGACTTGAATAGCCGGTGTCTGAGCCGTCGGACGCGAACGGCGAGCTTGCCGACAGCGCGAGCAAGGTCGGCAAATACGCGGATACTCGGTGGGCGACCGCCACGGCCTCGTCGCGGTCGCCCACTCCGACATGCACCTGGGTGCCGCAGATCAGCTGCTCGCGCGCCAGCAGTTGATAGTCGGCAAGCATCTGCCGGTAGCGCGGGGTCTTGGTGACTTGCATTTCGGCGGGCACCGACAGCGGCATGGCGCCCGCCGCTACCACGCCTATGCCCAGTTCGGCGGCGGTATCGACCAAGACCCGGCGGTGGTCGACAAGTTCACCGTGCAATCCGTCCAGCGAATCGACCACGCGGGTGTTCGTCTCGATGACGCAGCGCTGCAGCTCGGCCACGTAGTGGTCGGACAGCTCGGCCAGCACTTCGGGGGCGCGTGCCGTCAGTCGCCTCGTCTTGAGATCGACAAGGTGAAACTCTTCTTCGGCACCCAGTGTGCGCGGCGGTGCTCGGCGCATCCAGCTAACACTATGGCCATGCAATTACCAACGCGTTAAGCAGCGATCGAGGTGGTGCGCGGGATAGCCGCTACTCGACGGTGACGGATTTGGCCAGGTTGCGCGGCTTGTCGACGTCGTAGCCGCGGGCCTGCGCCACCGAGGCGGCGAACACCTGCAACGGGATGGTCGATAGCAGCGGCTGCAAAAGTGTTGATACCGCTGGGATTTCGAACAAGTGGTCCGCGTACGGGCGAACCGTGTCGTCGCCCTCCTCGGCGATGACGATGGTGACCGCGCCACGCGTCTGGATCTCGCGGATGTTGGACAACAACTTGCCGTGCAGCATGGCCGAGCTCTTCGGTGAGGGCATCACCACGATCACCGGCAGATCGTCTTCGATCAGCGCGATCGGACCGTGTTTGAGCTCGCCCGCGGCGAAGCCCTCGGCATGCATGTAGGCCAGTTCCTTGAGTTTCAGCGCGCCTTCCAGCGCCACCGGGTAGCCGACATGGCGGCCGAGGAACAGGATCGTCGACGCCTGGGCGAACCGATGGGCCAGTGCGGCAATCGGCGCGACGTCGGCGATCACGCGCGCCACCAGATCGGGCATCGACTCCAAATCGCGGAATTCGCGTTCGACCTCGTCGGGGTATTTGGTCCCGCGGGCCTGCGCTAACGCGAGTCCGACCAGGTAGTTTGCGGCGATCTGAGCCAGGAACGTCTTCGTCGACGCCACCCCGATTTCCGGGCCGGCGCGGGTGTAGAGCACCGCATCGCATTCCCGCGGGATCTGCGAGCCGTTGGTGTTGCAGATCGCCAAGACCTTGGCCTTTTGCTCCTTGGCGTGCCGCACCGCCTCCAGGGTGTCGGCGGTCTCCCCCGACTGCGAGATCGCAACCACCAGCGTGCTGCGGTCCAGCACCGGGTCGCGGTAGCGGAACTCGCTGGCCAGCTCCACCTCGACGGGCAGCCGGGTCCAGTGCTCGATCGCGTATTTAGCCAGCAGCCCGGAGTGGTAAGCGGTGCCACACGCAACGACAAAAACCTTGTCGATCTCGCGCAGTTCCTGATCGGAAAGCCGTTGCTCGTCCAGCACGATGCGGCCGTCCACGAAGTGCCCGACCAGAGTGTCGGCGACCGCGGTGGGCTGCTCGGCGATCTCCTTGAGCATGAAGTACTCGTAGCCGCCCTTTTCGGCTGCGTCCAAGTCCCAGTCGATATGAAATTCGCGGTATTCGACGTCCTCGTTGCCGTGGAAATCGGTGATCCGGTAGCTGTCGGCAGTGATCGCGACGGCCTGGTCCTGGCCGAGCTCGACCGCGTTGCGGGTGTGTCCGATGAACGCGGCGACGTCGGAGCCGACGAACATCTCGCCGTTGCC
>DASXJI010000211.1:0-1786 GCA_036497495.1 Mycobacterium sp. | reverse complement strand
GACGCGCAGCAACCGATTCTCCTGATCGTGGTCGATGTCGGGCGTCATCTGACGAAACCAACAGCGCTGGCCGTAGCGGGTCAGCCATCGCTCGACGGCCTCGCGAGCGTCGTTGAGTTGCACACCCCGGTGGTTGGTCGCAGTCCAGACGTCCGCCAGCTTGTCGCCGAGCTCGGCATGCCACATCAGCGGCGGCAGGTCCTCGATCGCGACCGTCATGCCGACGTGGTTGACCGGGCTGTTCGACATCGTCTGGATCGCGCGGTCAGGTCCGGAATGCCCGCGAAACAGCCAGAGGTCACCGGTCCTGGTCTGGTCCAGGGCCTGGGTCAACGTCACTGTGTGCGTGTCCACCACCGCACCATATGCAATAGCGCCCCGGTCGGGATGCACTCGCGAATAACCTGACCCGATGCGCACCATCTGGAAGTTGCTGGGTTTGGCCGGGGTGGTCGGGGTGGCTGCCGGGGGAGTGCTGGTCGCTCGCGATCAGCGCCGACGCAGGGCATACACCCCCAACGAAATTCGCGACCGGCTGCAACAGCGGCTGGCTGAGGCCGGCGAGGGCTAGCAGGCTGACCATCAGGCGGCCGCGACGGCGTAGAGCCGATGCGTGCCGGCAAAGCCCTTCAGCTCGGCGTCACGGCCGCCATCAAAGGTGAGGTCCTCGCAATCGCTGAGCGCGTCGTGCACGGCGTCGCTCACCAGAACCTCCCCGCCACAGGCTTGGGCGGCAACGCGTGCCGCCATCGCGACGTTGCGGCCGAACAGGTCGTCGCCGCGGCGCACCGACCGGCCCATGTGGACGCCGATCCGTACTCGAATCCCATTGCGCCGGTGGTGTTGTGCATCTCGGTGAAGCGCGTCCTGCATGTCGATACCGCAGCGCACCGCCTGCTCGGCGTGGGCAAAGGCAATCATGAACCCGTCACCTTGACTTTTCACCACATGACCCGAGCGCTGCTTGACCAGCTTGCGAACCAGCTTGTCGTGCTCACCGATCAGCCTCACCCAGGCGCGGTCGCCGACCCGCTCGTTGAGCTCGGTCGATTCCTCGATATCGGAGAACAGAATCGCGACTCTGCCGTCCGGTGTCACCCGGGCCAGATCGGGGCGTTCGACCTCGGCCCAATCGGCGAGGTCCTCGATCGAGCTGCGGACCGCGGCGCCGAAACCTTCCTTGCGCATCAGGCTCGCGGTCTCCCATACCGTCTTGACCGCTTTTGACCCAAAGCTCAACAAGTCGGGCGGCTGCCGCAGCGCCTCGTTTTCAGCCCTGACCCGGCACAGCAGCCGCCAAAGAACGCCCAGGGCCGCGGCTTCGACGGCCGAGACGCCGGCCAGCGCGTAGACCGCGATCAACAGGTGATCGTGCATGCCACGCATCTTCCCCGATCCATCGTGGCTTCCGCAGCGACAGCGCCAGATCGGCAAAACAGCGTGGCGGCTGTATATAGCTGTCGGGACAGCGAAAGGTCAACCGCGAGTGTATGTTCCGCAAATTCTGAAGGTCCGGCATGCCGAATCGGTTGGTATTTGCCCACTGGGTGGTTACACATTTCGTGCGCTGCCGGTTGTCGGGCCGAAGCGCAGTGTTTAGGGTTGGAACTGGCCGCGGCAGGGTCGAGTTGGGCGCGTTCTGCAAGTGTTGAAGCCGCGCTGACTAGTCGATTGAACGTGGAGGACCCGATTGGCCGAATCCGGCAATAGCGCCTCGGACCTGCTGGTGATCTTTGGCATTACCGGCGACTTGGCTCGCAAGATGACCTTCCAAGCCCTCTATCGC
>DASXJI010000210.1:0-2609 GCA_036497495.1 Mycobacterium sp. | reverse complement strand
GAGGGCCGCACCGCGCTCAGTGCGCCCGACGGCGGAACCCGGGTTGGGGAGAAGTTGACCGATCTGCCGCTGACGCTGTACTCCGATCCCACGGCGGCCGGGCTGACGTGCACGCCGTTCGTCGCGACGTCGAGCTCGTCGGAGACGCTGTCGATCTTCGACAACGGGCTCAACATCGGCCGGGTGGACTGGATCCGCGACGGTGTGATCAATGCGCTGGCCTACCCGCGGGCCGCGGCCGACGAGTTCGGCGCCCCGGCCGCCGTCGCCGCCGAAAACATCTTGATGACCGGCGACAGCACCGAACTTGCTGACATGATCGCGGCGACCGAGCGTGGGTTGTTGTTGACCACATTGTGGTACATGCGCGAAGTCGATCCCACCACGCTGCTGCTGACCGGGCTGACCCGTGACGGCGTCTACCTGGTCGAAGACGGTGAAGTGACCGCGGCGGTCAACAACTTCCGCTTCAACGAGAGCCCGTTGGATCTGTTGCGGCGGGCCAGCCAGGCCGGTGTCAGCGAGCCGACACTGCCGCGGGAATGGGGCGACTGGGTCACTCGCGCGGCGATGCCGTCGCTGCGGATTCCGGACTTTCACATGTCATCGGTGAGCCAGGCGACATAATCCATGTGTGGTGTTGCACGACGAGCTGACCCGACTGGTTGCGTTATCGGCCGGTGCCGGTCGCACGACCGCACTGATTCGGCGCGTCTGCGCGCAGACCCTCGGGCTACCTGCGCTTCCCGTGGAGGCCGAGGTGAGCAGGCCGGGATCGGATGCCGAGGCCGTTATCGCCGACTTCGCCGCACAGTTCAGCATCGACGTCTCAACGATCGGCGCCGAGCAACGCTCGAGGCTGTGGAAAGTGCTGGGCGACAGCATGTTCAGCACCGTCGTGCAGATGTATATCGCCGACTTCGTGCCGCGGGTGCGAGCCGGACTCCAGGCGCTTGGGGTCGGCGACGAGTGCCTCGGGTGGACGGCTGGGCCGGTGACCTGGGACCACGCCACCGATCCGTCCGACATCGTGTTCAACGAGTTTCTGCCGACGGTGGCCCGGCAGCGTGAGCTTGATGCGCTGACCGCGGAGGTCGTTCGGTTGCGCGGTGCGGCGCAGCACAGCTGCCGGCTGTGCAAGTCGCTGCGCGAGACGACGGCGCTGGACGCCGGCGGGACGGAGACGCTGTACGGCGACATCGAGAAGTTCGAGGCGTCGGCCCAGCTGACCGAGCGTCATAAGGCGGCGCTGCGGTATGTGGACGCGCTGATCTGGTCGCCCGGCCGCATCGACGACGGTGTCGCAGCCGGGGTGCGCGCGCACTTCTCCGATGCTGAGGCGGTGGAGCTGACCCTTGACGTGATGCGCAACGCCAGCAACAAAGTCGCGGTGGCGCTGGGCGGCGATGCGCCCCGGGTGGAGCAGGGGACAGAGCAATATCTACTCGACGTCGACGGTCAGACGGTGTTCAGCTGACGAGCCAACGCTATGCGCAGCCGTTGGCGCGCACGGGACGCTCGCGACATCGCGGTGCCCACTGGGATGTTCAGAATCGCGGCGGTCTCCGCGTAGGTGTAGCCGTGGACGTCGGCGTAGTACACCGCGGCGCCGAAGCCTTCCGGCAGATCTTGCATCGCGGCTTGAATCTGGCTGCCGGGCAACGCTTCCAGGACTTCCGCCTCCGCGGAGCGCAGCCCCGCGGGGGCGCGTGCGGCGCTTGAGGCCAGATCCCGCTCGGTGATTTCCTCGACGGAAACCTCCGCCGGACGGCGCTGCTTTCTGCGGTAGGTGCTGACCCAGCGGTTGTAGAGAATCCGGAAGAGCCACGCCTTGGTGTTGGTGCCTTCCTGGAATGTATGAAAACCCGAGTATGCGTCCAGCAGTGCATCTTGCAGCAGGTCCTCGGCGTCGGCGTCGCAACGAGTCAGGCGTCGAGCTCTGCGGGATAGGACGTCAAGGACGGGGCCGGCTTCGCCGGCGAATCGCTCGGCGAGACTCTCGTACGTGTCGGACGTGCCTCGTACAGACGTGATTGTCACCATCAATCTCCGAATTCTGGCGGGGAAGCCGCAAGGGCGGTCCAGATCAGACTCACGGTTGCCAAGCGGAAGCGGGCCCTTGAAAGTCCGTAGTCGTTGGTCCGTAGTTCAGGGCCGGGTGCGGCCTAGCTGGCCCACGACCCGGTTCGGAGCTGGCGACGCGACTTGATGCCGAGCTTGACGAACACTTTTCTGAGGTGCCATTCGACGGTGTGCGTGCTGATGAACAACTGCGCACCGATCTCCTGGTTCGTCAGCCCTTCTGCTGCGAGTCGTGCGATCTGTGCCTCTTGGGCCGTCAGCTCATCACCGGAACTGACCGGTTGTTTGCGCACCTTCTCACCGATGGCCACCAATTCACGGCGGGACCGCTCCGCGAAGGCGTTGGCGCCCATTCGGGTGAACATCGCATGAGCCTCGGTCAGGTGTCGACGCGCATCGAGTCGCCGGTTCAGCCGGCGCAGCCACTCGCCATAGCGCAGATGAGCGCGAGCCAGATGTACGACGATGCTGGTTCGCCCCAAATGTTCGATGGCTTCGGTGAAGAGACTCTCGGCGAGTTGATCGTC
>DASXJI010000209.1:0-3857 GCA_036497495.1 Mycobacterium sp. | reverse complement strand
CGGACATCGCCCGGGGAAGGGTGGGGCTGCCGTGATCGCCTGCATGCCTTCGGCCAATGCAACCACCAGGCCTGAAACATTCGGGATCGGAGGACGAGATGTCTGCAGACCCAGGAGCAAAGGGATTACTGGTCGGTAGCCGGCAGTTGGCTCCCAGCGGCGGGGCGTAGCGTCGAGGTCGATGGCGTGCGGGACGACACCGACAGGTATGTTCCCACGGCTCATCAATGCCCGCAGGGTGTCGGGGTCGGGCAGGGGACGGATCAGGTTGGGTCGGACACGAGGATCGACGTTCCGCCCTAGGATTCCCAATTTTGTTGTGCTGCAATGGAGGCGCCTGCTTCAACGGTGTTCTCCGTGCGAAGCGCCAACAGTTCGCTGGTTGTAGATACGTCGTGACTGTCGGCTGCGGCGCTCAGGATTGACGCCGCGACGCGGGGATCGGTGGTAGCAGGCACCACGAGTAGGACCGGCCGTGTGCCGTCCTCACCGATTAGGTCGATCGTGTCGGCGCGTTGGTAGTGGTAGCCGTCAAGCCGCCAAATCCCAAAGAAGCTGCCCCAGGGCTCGGTAAGCGTGCGGATTCTGTCGCCGAACTTTTGCGGGTCGTCGGAATAGTCCAGCACCCCCCATCGCGCCGGCCTTACGCGAGAGTTCCGCCTTTTCCGCCGTGGAAGCTGTGGTGATGACACGAGCCCCTAGGCTCGTCGCCCAGTGAGTCAGGATGAGACCAACCCCGCCTGCCCGGGTGTAACACCACTGTGCCGTCCTGCTGCACCGGATACACCGAGTTGATCAGGAAGTGGGTGGTGATACCCCTCAGGATCGCCGCAGCGGCAACGTCGGAGGCGATATCTTTCGGCACCGACGCGACGAGATCGGCTGGCGCAATGCAGTATTCGGCGTAGGCACCGATGGCGTCAGCTGTGGCCACCCGTTCGCCCAGGAGCAGCGTCGTCACGCCGTCGCCCACCGCTTCGGCGGTACCGCACACCTCCTCGCCAAGGACAAGCGGCAGTTCGTGCGGATACAGGCCAGAGCGAAAGTAGGTGTCGACGACATTCACGCCGATCGCCTCGGCTTTGATCAGCACCTCTCCTGGGCCAGGGGAGGGCTGCGGCTTCTCGACGTCGGCTAGGACTTCGGGACCGCCGGTTTCGGCGACTTCAACGGCGTACATGATCACCGATTCCAACAAACTGACAACGCCTTGTCGATTGGACCAGCGACAACGATTTTCGCGTACGGGTGTCACGGTGAACAAACCGGCTGCCGTGACCCTATGGCGCCGGCCTGTTTTCGTGGACCTCGCCGGCGTGCCATCACCGGACGTGGAGTGACGAGTTCATCGCTGGTTGCTCTAGTACCGCCGCGGCACGCTACCAATGGTCCAGCGTCGCGACGATGTCGAATGTGACACCAAACATGACGTCGCTTTGTCAGCGACGATATCGACGCCAGTGTTCGCCGCGATCCATCATCGAATAGTCGGCGCAAAGTCCATGTTCGCAACGGAATCCGTCCACTCCCAGATGGTGGCGGTGGCCAACTACAGGTGCCGATGCAGAAGGAGGCTTCATGTATGGGGTTATCGCGCAACGCGTATTGGGCACCATGGCGCAGACATCAAGATATGCGCCGTCAGCGGTGACCGCATGAGCCCTATAGCCAGGCGACACCGGGTGGTTGACCACATTGTCGAGCGTCTTGCGGCGATCGGCGTGGATTACGTCTTCGGCGTGGATGGTGCGAATATCGAAGATCTTTATGACGCTGCGTATTTCCGTTCGGATCTCACCGCGATCTTGGCTAAGCATGAGTTTTCGGCAGCGACGATGGCTGATGGTTATAGCCGCAGTGGTGCGGGGTTGGGCGTGGTGTGCGCGACATCCGGGGGCGGGTGTTTGAACACAGTGGCCGGGCTGGGGGAGTCGTTGGCCAGCCGCGTGCCGGTGCTTGCGCTGATCGGCCAGGCGCCGACCAGCCTCGACGGGCGGGGCGCTTTTCAGGACACCAGCGGCCGCAACGGCGCGTTGAACGGCGAGGCACTGTTTTCCGTGGTGTCGGTGTATTGCCGGCGGGTGGTGAATCCGGCCGACATCGTGTCGGCATTGCCGGAGGCGATCGCGGCGGCGAAGACGGGTGGCCCCGCGGTGCTGCTGCTGCCCAAGGATGTTCAGCAGTCGAAGATCGAATTGAACAACAGCGGCCAGCTTCTGAAGAGGCTGATCGGCGATCCGTATCCGGTCGCCGAGGCGTTGCGACGCGCAGAGGGGCCGGTGACGATCATCGCCGGCGAGCAGGTCGCCCGCGACGACGCTCGCGCCGAGCTGGAGCAACTGCGCGCAGCGTTGCGGGCGCGGGTGGCCACCGTGCCCGACGCCAAGGACGTCGCCGGAACACCGGGGCTCGGGTCATCGTCGGCGCTCGGCGTGACCGGCGTGATGGGCCACCCCGGCGTGGCGGCCGCGGTCGCGGACAGTGCGTTGTGTCTGCTGGTCGGAACGCGGATGTCGGTGACCGCTCGCACCGGACTTGATGATGCGCTGGCTGCGGTGTCGGTCTACTCGATCGGTTCGACCGCCCCGTATGTGCCGTGTACCCATGTGTACACCGACGACTTGCGCGGCTCGCTGTCGCTGCTGAGATTGGCGCTGACGGGGCATGGCCGGGCGAGCCACACTCGGGTGCCCGACACGTTGTTGCACACCGAGCTTCAGCTGCCGACGTTCGAGGGCCCCGGCGTCCGGTACCGCGACGCGATGACCGTGCTTGACTCAGTGCTGCCCGATGGCGTGGACGTCGTCGTGGACGCCGGGAACATCGGCGCGTCGGCGATTCACTATCTGCCGGTGCGTCGCGACGGCCGGTTCCTGGTGGCGCTCGGCATGGGTGGCATGGGCTACAGCTTCGGCGCCGGGGTGGGTGTCGCGTTCGGGAGACGCCGCCGCACCGTGGTCATCACCGGCGACGGCGCGTTCTACATGCATGGCATGGAGATTCACACCGCGCTGCAGTACCGGCTGCCGGTGACGTTCCTGCTCTTCGACAACCACGCCCACGCGATGTGCGTGATCCGCGAGCAGCTGTTCTACGACGACCTCTACAGCTACAACCGTTTCGGCCCAAGCCGTTTGGGTGCCGGCCTGACAACGATGTTCCCGGGTCTTTTCTCGACGGACGTTGACGACATCGACGAGCTGCCCGCCGCGCTGCGCGCGGCGCTGGACGTCGACGGCCCCTCGGTGATCAGCATCGAATGCTCGGCCGACGAAATCCCGCCGTTCGCCAACTTTCTCGGCAATGCCGTCCAGAACGCAAAGGAGACGCCGTCCAATGTCGCTGCCCGCGCTTGAAGACATAGCCGCCCACCGAGGCACCACCGATCCGATCGATGACGTGGTCCGCATCGAGACGTCTCCCCGGGACAAGGCGACGCCGATCATCCTCGACATGATGCGGTCGGTGTACCGGCACGATGAGGTCTTCGGCGAGTACGTCACGGTGAACGACTTCATCGACTGCCCGCCCGATGAGCTGTTCGAGTACCTGGCCGATACCCGCAGCCTAGAGGAGTGGACCTACAGCCTGCGCGGATTCGAGCCCACGGACGAGCCCGGCCTGTGGCAGGCATACGACCGCCTCGGCTCCGAGACGGAGATCTACACCCGCACGGTGTCCAACCGGCAGGCCCGCACTGTCGACTATCACTGCGCGTGGGACCAGGGCAAGCACCTCTGGATGATTTACCTGATGCGGGTCGTGGACGCGCAGTTGGTGTTTGACAAGCCCGGTTCGGTGGTGCTGTGGACCAACTGCCACCACCCGTTCTACGACCACAACCCCTACCCCGAGAC
>DASXJI010000208.1:0-3939 GCA_036497495.1 Mycobacterium sp. | reverse complement strand
GTCACCCGCAGTGAAGCATCCAACTCGAGGGTGGTGATCCGGTCACCGCTGACCAGCCGCAAGTGCACCTGCGACGTGCCGGGGTGTTGACCCAGGACTTGCTTGAGCGCGCTGACCTTGTCGATGGTGCACTGCCGCGTCGGCAGGCTGACCGCCAGCGGCCGGTTGACCTGCGCGTTGCTGAAGTCCGGCACCACGAGGTCGTTGACGATCAGCGAAATCCGGTCATCCCGGATCGCGACCTTGGCGGTGACCAGCACCACCGTGTCGTCGATGACATCAGCACCGAACGCGGAGTAGGTGTGCGGGAAGAACATCACCTCGATACCGCCGGTGAGGTCTTCCAATTGCGCTGACGCCCAAGGCATCCCGTTCTTGTTCACCCGACGATTCACCGAGGCCAGGATGCCGCCGACCTTCACCATTGTCTCGTTGGCGACGTCGCCGTCGAGGATCGCCGGAATGGCGGTATCAACCTGGGTGGCCAGCAGGTGCGCCACGCCGTTGAGCGGATGACCCGACACATACAGGCCCAGCATCTCGCGCTCGAGTGCGAGTTTGTGCTTGTCGTCCCACTCCTCGTCGGGGACTCGGATGGTGAAGACCGCGTCGGCGCCGGCTCCACCGTCGTTCGGGTCGCCGCCGAACAGGTCGAACTGCCCCATCGCTTCGGCCTTCTTGGTGCCCAGCACCGAATCGACGGCGTCGGTGTGCACCAAGAACAGCCCCTTGCGCGGGTGCTTCAGCGAATCGAAGGCGCCGGCCTTGATCAGCGACTCGGTGACTTTCTTGTTGCACGCCGCGATATCGACCTTGTTCAGGTAATCGGAGAAGTCGGTGAACTTCCCCTTCTCGGTGCGGGTATTGATCAGCGAGGCAACAACATTGGCTCCGACGTTGCGGACCGCGCCCAGCCCGTAGCGAATATCGGTACCGACCGAGGCGAAGTTCAGCCCGGACTCGTTGACGTCGGGCGGCAACACAGTGATGCCCAGTTTGCGGCAGTCGGCCAGGTAAACCGCGGCCTTGTCCTTGTCGTCACCCACCGAGGTGAGCAGGCCGGCCATGTACTCGGCGGGATAGTTCGCCTTGAGGTACGCCGTCCAGTACGACACCAGGCCATAACCGGCCGCGTGCGACTTGTTGAACGCGTAGTCGGCGAACGGCAGGATGGTGTCCCACAGCGCTTTGATGGCCTTGGCCGAGAACCCGTTGGCCTGCATGCCTTCTGAGAAGCCCTCGAACTCCTTCTCCAGCACCTCGCGCTTCTTCTTGCCCATGGCCTTACGCAGAATGTCTGCTCGGGCGAGTGAGTACCCGGCCACCTTCTGCGCGATGCGCATGATCTGCTCCTGATACACGATCAGGCCGTAGGTTTCGGCGAGGACCTCGCGCAATGGTTCCTCGAGCTCGGGGTGAATCGGCTTGATCGCCTGCCGGTTGTTCTTACGGTCGGCGTAGTCGTTGTGGGCGTTCATGCCCATCGGGCCGGGGCGGTACAACGCGAGCACGGCGACGATGTCCTCGAACCCGGTGGGCTGCATGCGGCGCAGCAGGTCTCGCATCGGCCCGCCGTCGAGCTGGAAAACCCCCAGTGTTTCGCCGCGACCCAGCAGTTCGAAGGTGGCCGGGTCGTCGAGCGCCACCGATTCGAGGTCGAGGTCGATCCCGCGGTTGTCTTTGATGTTGACCAGCGCGTCGCCGATGATCGTGAGGTTGCGCAGCCCGAGGAAGTCCATCTTCAGCAGGCCGATCGCCTCACACGACGGGTAGTCCCAGCCGGTGATGATCGCGCCGTCCTGCGGCCGCTTCCACAGCGGGATCACGTCGGTCAGCGGCTCGCTGCTCATGATCACCGCGCAGGCGTGCACACCGGAGTTACGGATCAGGCCTTCCAGGCCGCGGGCGGTCTGGTAGATGGTGCGCACATCGGGATCGGTGTCGATCAGACCGCGGATTTCGGCGGCCTCTTTGTAGCGTTCGTGGTTGGGGTCGGTGATGCCCGACAGCGGGATGTCTTTGGCCATGATCGCCGGTGGCAGCGCCTTGGTGATCCGGTCGGCGATCGCGAAGCCCGGCTGGCCGTAGTGGATCCGGGCGGAATCCTTCAGCGCCGCTTTGGTTTTGATGGTGCCGAAAGTGATGACCTGCGCGACCCGGTCCTGTCCCCACTTCTCGGCGGCGTAACGCACCATCTCACCGCGTCGACGGTCGTCGAAGTCGATATCGATATCGGGCATCGACGCGCGCTCGGGGTTGAGGAACCGCTCGAAAAGCAACCCGTGTTGGATCGGGTCGATGTCGGTGATGCCCAGCGCGTAAGCCACCAGTGATCCGGCGGCCGAGCCACGCCCGGGACCGACCCGGATGTCGACGGACCGTGCGTAGTTGATCAGGTCGGAGACGATGAGGAAGTAGGACGGAAAACCCTTGTCGCAGATGACTTCGATCTCATACGCGGCGCGCTGGGAATACCCGTCGGGCAGCGCATCCGGAAATCGGCGGCGCAAGCCGGCCTCGACCTCATGGCGCAGCCAGGACGCCGGGTCGTGGCCGTCGGGTACCGGGAAGACCGGCATCCGGTCGCGGGGCGCCCAAACGTCGGCGTACGAGCTCACCCGCTCGGCGATCAGCAGGGTTGAGTCGCACGCGCCGGCGACATCGTTGTCCCAGATCTCACGCATCTCGGCGGCCGACTTCAGGTAGTAGCCGTCGCCGTCGAACTTGAACCGGGTGGGATCCGTCAGCGTCTTGCCGGTCTGCACACACAGCAGCGCCTCGTGGTTGTGCGCAGCGTCGCGGGTGACGTAGTGGCAGTCGTTGGTGGCCAGCGGCGGAATGTTCAGCGCGCGACCGATTTCCAACAGCCCGTCGCGCACCCGGCGTTCGATGGACAGCCCGTGGTCCATCAGCTCCAGGAAGTAGTTCTCGGGTCCGAAGATCTCCCGCCACTTGGCGGCCGACTCCAGTGCTTCGCGGTGGTGCCCGAGCCGCAGCCGGGTCTGCACCTCTCCCGACGGGCAGCCGGTGGTGGCGATGATGCCGGCGGCATGCTCGGCGATCAGCTCGGCGTCCATCCTCGACCATTTGCCCAGCTGACCCTCGAAGGACGCCAGCGACGACAGCTTGAACAGGTTGCGCAGACCGGTGGCGTTCTCCGCGACCATCGTCATATGGGTGTAGGAGCCGCTGCCGGACACGTCGTCGCTCTTCTGCCCCGGATCACCCCACAGAATGCGTTTGGTCTCGAAACGTGAAGCCGGCGCGACATAGGCCTCGATACCGATGATCGGCTTGATCCCCGCCGCGGTGGCCCCGTTGTAGAACTCGCTGGCCCCGAACATGTTGCCGTGGTCGGTCATACCGATCGCGGGCATCTGCAGTCGCTGCGCCTCGGCGAGCATCGGCGCAACCTTCGCGGCACCGTCCAACATCGAGTACTCGGTGTGGTTATGCAGGTGCACGAAAGACTGACTCATAGGCTCGCCAGTCTATTGCCGCGCACCGACGCGTACCCGGCATGTCGGCGAGTGTGTCGCGCTCTTCGGCCAACTCGCGAGCCGCCAACTCACGAGCGGAGCGCGACGGTGTCTGGATCGGCGCCGTGAGCAACTTGGGCAGGGATCCCGTTGCCGGTCGCACCCGGGTCGCCCGCGCCGTTCGGCGCTTTCGGCGTCGACTCGGACGCAGGTAACCGTTCTTCTCGACTGCGCGGTGCCGGCGGCGGCAACTGTGACGGCCACCAGTTCGCCTTCCCGACCAGCACGGCGATGGCGGGCACGGTGATGGTGCGCACAAGGAAGGTATCCAGCAGCAGCCCGGTCCCGATGATGAAGCCGGCCTGTACCAGAGTGCTGATGCTGGCGAACAACATGCCGAACATCGAGGCGGCGAAAATGACACCCGCGGCGGTGATCACACCGCCGGTCGAACCCACCG
>DASXJI010000207.1:0-12723 GCA_036497495.1 Mycobacterium sp. | reverse complement strand
CCGGTGGAGCCGATGTACATGCCGGGGCGTTTGCGGACCGCTTCCAGTCCCTCCAGAATCGTGATGGAGTCGGCGCCGTACTCTTTCGGATTCTTCTTCTGGGCAGCCACGATCGGAAGGCACTCCTTGGGATTGCGCGCGAGCAGTCCGATGACTCTGCGCTGGTTCTCTGTCAGTCTACCGTCAACACGGCCTCGGACCGATTCTGTAGGGGCGTTTCTGCACAGCTATCTGCGCCGTGTGCGGAATATTTCGCTCTGGGCTGCGTCCTGACGCTTGACGACAAGGTTTCCGGCGCTGTGACGCCCCTCAGCGAATCTCCGGACGGGTCACCCGTAGGTGTCGCGCGGACCCCTTCCGGCAATGTGCAGCGGTCCCTTCCGCCACGACGGCGCGACCGGGCCGGTGATCCTCAGGCTGTTCACCACGCCGTCGCCGACCTCCGCCGCGATCTTGGCCAGCACTTGATTCTGGATGATTCGTAACTGGGTGGCCCAGGCCGTCGACTCCGCCGCGACGGTCAGCACCCCGTCGCGCAAGTTGGTCGGTGTCGCGTGGTCGGCGATGTTCGAGCCGACCACCGCCGGCCACCGCCCGAAGACCGCGCCTTCGGCGACGCGCGAGGACCAGCCCCGCTTCTTGGCCACGTCGCGGGTGACGCTGGCGAGGGTTTGCGGATCGCGCGCGTCGGGACCCGGTCCCGACCACCGGCGCCGGCTCCTGTCACCGGCGACACGTCGGGCGGGGGGCAGCCGCCGCCCGCGGCCGACATCTTTGCCTTGGGTGCGGGCGATGCCGCGGGCCTCTTCAAGAACCCGCCGGACCAGATCCATGCCGGCCATTCCGCTCAAGTGCTCAGGTGGTGCGGCGCCTTCCGGGGTGTCATCGTCAGGATTCAACTGCCGCCCTCCTCGTCGTGCACTTCGGTGACCACTGCCGACGCCGGCCCGCTGTCGCCGTCGGTCAGGGTGATGTCCACCCGGTCGGCCAGCCAGTCCCGGGGGATGTCGTCGACAACGGCGGCGGTCACCAGCACCTGCTCGGCGGAGGCGGCCGCCGCGGCGAGGGCTTCGCGACGGGCGGTGTCGAGTTCGGCGAATACGTCATCGAGTAACAGCACCGGATCGCTTCCTTCGGCGCGCAACAATTCGTAGGCGGCCAATCGCAGCGCCAACGCCATCGACCACGCTTCCCCATGGCTGGCAAAGCCTTTCGCGGGTTGCTCACCGAGCCGCAACTCCAGGTCATCGCGATGTGGGCCCACCAGACACACGCCGCGTTCGAGTTCGGCGTCGCGGCGCGCGGCCATTTTGTCCAACAGGGCGGTCCGTAGCAGTTCCACGTCCGGGCGGTCCGACTCGATATCGACGCTGGCGCGGTAGCTGATCGACGCCGGCCGCGATGCCGGCGCCAACAACTGATAACTCTTCTGTACCTCCGGCGCCAGCTCGTTCACCAGGTTCATCCGGGCCGCCATCAATTCGGCACCGTGGATGGCCAGGTGACCGTCCCACACGTCGAGGCTGTCCAAGGCGCCGCCGTCGCCGCGGAATCGCGCGCCCGATGCGGACTTCAGCAGCGCGGTGCGCTGGCGCAGGACTTTGTCGTAGTCGGCCCGAATCGCCGCTACCCGCGGCCGGCGGACCGCGGCCAGGTCGTCGAGGTAGCGCCGTCGATCGCCTGGGTCTCCCCGGACCAGCGCCAGATCCTCGGGTGCGAACAACACCGCGCGCAGCACCCCGATCACCTCGCGGGGGCTGCGCACCGGCGAGCGGTTCAATCGCGCTTTGTTGGCCCGCCCGGCCGTGATCTCGAGGTCCACCGCACATTCGCGGCCTTCGTTGACCACGATCGTCGACACCACCGCCCGCTGGGCGCCGAGCCGCACCAGAGGGGCGTCAGTCGCGACGCGGTGCGACCCCAACGTCGACGAATACCACAGGGCTTCAACAAGATTCGTCTTGCCGTAGCCGTTCGAACCTACGAACACCGTCCGCCCCGGCGTCAGTTCAAGCTCCACATTCGCCCAGGACCGGAAGTCCCGCAAGCCCAGATGACGGACGTACACCTAATCGCTAACCAGGCAGACGAACCGGCATGAGCAAATACACGTATTCGGTCTGAGCCGCAGGGAACGGCCCGCCGCCGCTGGGTTGCGCGTCGTCGTCGCCGGCCGGACGCAGCACCGCCGGACGACTTGGTGTGGTGAACCCGAACGACACCCGCTCGGAATGCAGCGACCCCAACCCGTCGGTGAGATATGTCGGGTTGAACGCGATGGTCAGCGATTCGCCGGCGAATTTCACCGGTACGTCCTCCTCGGCGCGACCCACGTCGTCGGCACCCGCCGAGAGCCGCAACACATCCTCGGAGAATTCCATCCGAACCTGCGCGCCGCGATCGGCCACCAGGGCAACGCGCTTGATCGCCTCACTCAGTTCGGCCACACCGACAGTGGCGACAGCGGTGTGCTCGGTCGGCAACAGTTGCCGGAACTTCGGAAACTCCGCATCCAGCAGTCGGGTCGTGCTGCGTTTGCCGTTTCCGCTGATGCCCAGCAATCCGTCCTTGCCGACCGCGGGCCCAGCCCCCAGCGACAAGTGCACCTCGGCACCGTCGGCACCGCTCTTGGCCGCCTCGGACAACGTCTTGGCCGGCACCAGCACCGCGGCTTCGACATCGGGTGCCGCCGCCGACCAGGTCAGCTCCCGAACCGCGAGCCGGAACCGATCGGTAGCAGCCAAAACCACGGACTGGCCGGAGATTTCGACGCGAATTCCAGTCAGCATCGGCAACGTGTCATCACGGCCGGCCGCGACCGCGACCTGACCGATCGCCTCCGCGAACACGTCAGACGGCAGCGCGCCGGTCTCCTCGGGCAGTGCCGGCAGCGTCGGGTAGTCCTCGACCGCCATCGTCGGCAACGAAAACTTCGCACTTCCGCAGGCCAACGAAACCCTGGTGCCCTCGACCTGCACGTCGACGGGCTTGTTCGGCAGTGCCTTGGTGATATCCGACAGCAGCCGGCCCGAAACCAAAGCTGTTCCCGGAGAGGCAATTTCAGCGGCCAACCGGACTTCGGCCGAGACCTCATAGTCGAATCCGGAGACTGTCAGGCCATCATCCGAGCCGGTCAACAGCACGCCGGCCAGCACCGGCACGGTTGGCCTGGTCGGCAGGGTCCGTGCAACCCACGCCACCGCGTCAGCGAAGTCGTCCCGCACCAGGCGGAACTTCAAGTCGGTCAGGCCGACTGTGGTCGTCGCCACGTCCATTGCGTCCCTTCATCACCCCGAACAACAAGGCCAGCGTCAGCGGCTCCACCCCACGAGAGGCGCGGTATTCCCCGCCGACGGACACCCGTGCCGGTAATCCGTTCCGACGACCGTAACGGCAGTCGAACCACAACCGTAGAGCGTCGGAGGCCATCTTGAAAGCTAATCGGAAGCGGCGACACTCAGCGCTTTCCCGGGTCGAGACCGGGGTGTGGAAGGGCTTGTCCCCAGCGCCGTTTTCTAAAGAACAAACTAGTAGATATTTCAATAACAGTATTAAGGCCTGTGCAAGCTGGGGACAGCATGACGTCTGTGCTGCTGGGGGAGCCGACCGGGTTGTGCATGACAGGGGGCCGGGTTGTGTGGTTCGTGTGCAGCGGTTGGGGACCGGGCGCGGTTGTGCACGAAACCAGTGGTTGGCCGAGAGTGTGAGCAATGTTGCGCACAGCCGCATCCACAGCCGATCGTGTGACAGGTGTTGTGGCCGAGATAGAAGTTTTTTGGAATCTCGGCGGAGATATCAGCGCTTGGAGCGCTGGCGAATCCGCGTCGTGAGCTCTTTGACGTGATCGAAGATCTCGCGTCGCTCGGCCATCTCGGACAGGATTTTCTTCTGCGCGTACATCACCGTGGTGTGATCGCGGCCAAAGGCCTGGCCGATCTTCGGCAGCGAAAGGTCTGTCAGTTCGCGGCATAGATACATGGCGATCTGCCGCGACTGGGCCAGGGCCCTGGTCTTGCCGGGGCCACGTAGTTCCTCGACCGTGGTGTCGAAGTACTCCGCGGTGGCCGCCATGATCGTCGCCGCGCTGATCTGCATGGTGCTGGCATCGGCGATCAGGTCGCGCAACACGAGCTCGGCCAGAGCTTTGTCGATCGGCGCCTTGTTCAGCGAGGCGAACGCGGTGACACGAATCAGTGCGCCTTCCAGCTCGCGGATATTGCGTTCGATGCTGCTGGCGATCAGCTCGAGCACGTCGTCGGGAACGTTGAGCCGCTCCATCTGTGCTTTTTTGCGCAAGATGGCGATGCGGGTTTCCAGCTCCGGGGGCTGAACGTCGGTGATCAGCCCCCATTCAAAGCGGGTTCTCAGCCGATCTTCAAGTGTTGCAAGCTGTTTGGGCGGCCGGTCGGAGGAGATGACGATCTGCTTGTTGGCGTTGTGCAGGGTATTGAAGGTGTGGAAGAACTCTTCCTGGATACCTTCTTTGCCTTCGATGAACTGGATGTCGTCGACGAGTAGCACGTCGACATCGCGGTAGCTGCGTTTGAACGCCACCTTGCGGTCGTCGCGCAGGGAGTTGATGAAGTCGTTGGTGAACTCTTCGGTCGAGACGTACTTGACCCGCATGCCGGGAAACAGCCGCTGGGCGTAGTTACCGGCGGCGTGCAGCAGGTGCGTCTTACCCAGTCCGGACTCGCCCCAGATGAAGAGGGGGTTGTAGGCCCGGGCCGGCGCCTCGGCGATCGCCAGCGCCGCGGCGTGGGCGAACCGGTTCGAAGCACCGATGACGAATGTGTCGAATGTGTAGCGGCGGTTCAAGCTGAGGCCGGCGGCGGCGTCGGCCGCGGTGTTGTGCGGACGCTCGGAGAAGTATGACGGCCAGTTTTGGTGAGCACTGGCCAGCGCCTCACCGTCTTCGTCGATCTCGTCGAGGTCGGACATCGGCACGTCGACTCCGGCGCCGAGGGCGTCCTCGGATTCATCGCCGGCTAGCGGGGAGATCCGCACGCCGAGCTCGATCTGTTGTCCGAGCCGACGGCTGAGCGCTTCGGTGATCTGGGTGCGGAGGTGACGTTCGATCTCGTTCTGCACGAAACTGCTCGGGACGGCCAGAAGGGCGAAGCCTTCGACGATCGTGAGCGGCTGTACGAGGTTCAGCCACGCGCGCTGCTGCGGTGTCAGCGGTGGAACATACGGTTCACCGTTGAGGGCGGCGCTGTCGGTGGCGAGTTCGCCGTTGAGTTCGGAGACGACCGCGCTCCAGACCGTGGCGAAGCTTGATCCGGGGTCCTCGGTCAACGACGGGTCCCCCTGATTTGACGTCGAAGCACATCCGGTACCTGCGGCAACGAACTGTCCACATGGTTATCCACAAGTGTGGACAGGGCAGCCATGGCCATGCCGCAGCTCACTCCCGACAGCTTGCGGGATCGGCGCTCGATACAACCAACAGAAGTCAGCTGGCTAGCAGGCCGATCTGCCATCCTCGCTTCGTTGCTTAGCGCCGTTTCGGTATGAAACAGCACCGCCCGAAGTTAACAGTTTTCGTCGCTCACGGCCAACCGTTCTGCAACATTCGGAAGGCTTTGAAGAACATTGCTAGGCGGCCGGTGGCGGGTGTGACGGCAGTGAAGGATCAGCGTCCAGAGCACCGGTCGTTTTGGCCAGGTTTGACCGGGCGAACGCCGGTCAGTACCCTCATACAGTCGCCCGAAAGTCGGCGATACGGCTGCGATCCGAGCATCAGCGCGGAGGCTGCGCCGGGTACCAAGCGAGACACAAGGCCTATCGAGGCGTCGTGTGGGCAAGCATGACCCACCGGCCCGGGGAACCGGGTCGAACACGATGCCAGATGCAACAAGGAGAGAGTCGTGGCAAAGGGCAAGCGGACCTTCCAGCCGAATAACCGGCGCCGTGCCCGCGTGCACGGGTTTCGTCTGCGGATGCGGACCAGGGCCGGGCGGGCCATCGTGTCGAATCGGCGTGGCAAGGGCCGTCGCTCGCTAACTGCTTGATATCCAACCCCGGTGGAACAGTGGTGCTTTCCGCGCGGAACCGCATGACGCGGTCGACCGATTTCGACGCCACGGTCAAGCACGGGAAGCGGGCTGTGCAGCCGGATCTGGTGATCTATATGCGGCGCGCGACAGGTGATCCGAAGCTTGGACTGATCGTTTCGCGATCGGTCGGATCGGCCGTGCAACGGCACCGACTGTCCCGGCGGCTTCGCCATGTGGCGCGTGACGTGATGGATGGATGCAACCGGGCGGAGCACATTGTGATCCGTGCGCTGCCCAGCAGTCGGGATGTCGTCTCCGCCAGATTGAGCGAGGAGCTACGAGCCGGCCTACGGCGTATCGAGACGATGGGGTCAAAGCGGTGAACGACATGACGTCACGGTGCGCTCGATCCGTACGGCGCGCCGAGTCGGAGGTCATCGGGGGTGTGATTTTCGTTATCCAGCTTTACCGGCACATGGTGTCGCCGTTGCGATTGCCGACATGTCGCTTCACCCCAACCTGTAGCCAGTACGCGGTCGACGCGCTGGCCCAATTCGGGTTGGTCCGGGGGAGTTGGCTGGCCTCCGTGCGGTTGGTGAAGTGTGGTCCGTGGCATCGGGGAGGATGGGATCCGGTACCGGAGCACCGGGGAGCCGGGGTCCAAGACTGGGTCACCCCAGCACCGCTAGGGGAGAGTGATTCTGTTGTCCTTTGATCCGTTCAGCCTCGACTACTTCTATTATCCGGTCTCGGCGATTATGTGGCTCTGGTACAAGGCGTTCGCTTGGTTCCTGGGTCCGAGCAGCTTCCTCGCCTGGACGCTGTCGGTGATGTTCCTCGTCTTCACCCTGCGCGCGATCTTGTACAGCCCCTTCGTCCGCCAGATCCGCACCACTCGCCAGATGCAAGAGTTGCAACCACAGATCAAAGCGCTGCAGAAGAAGTACGGCAAAGACCGGCAGAAGATGGCGCTGGAGATGCAGAAGCTGCAGAAGGAACACGGATTCAACCCAATCCTCGGCTGTCTGCCGATGCTGGTGCAGGTGCCGGTATTCCTCGGGCTCTATCACGTGCTTCGGGGCTTTAACCGAACCTCGACCGGCATCGGACAGCTGGGTCTGTCGCCCGAGCGCAACCGCGAGTTAGGCAACTACGTCTTCAGCGCGAAGGACGTCGGCCACTTCCTGGACGCGAATCTGTTCGGCGCCCCACTCGGCGCCAGCATGACGCAGCGCGGCGCGAGCCTGGAGGCGTTCCAGGGCTTCGACTTCAGCCGGCCGGCCGTCGCCGCCATCGGCGTGCCGGTGATGATCCTGGCCGGCATCGCGACCTACTTCAACAGCCGCGCGTCGGTAGCCCGGCAGAGCGTGGAGGCCGCGGCCAACCCGCAGACCGCGATGATGAACAAGCTGGCGCTGTACGTGTTCCCGCTCGGCGTGGTGGTCGGCGGGCCGTTCCTGCCACTGGCGATCATCTTCTACTGGTTCGCGAACAACATCTGGACCTTCGGGCAGCAGCACTACGTGTTCCGGATGATCGAGCGCGAAGATGAGGAAAAGAAGCGCGAGGCGATCGAGCGGCGGTCCGCCAACGCGCCGCCGCCCGGTGCCAAACCGAAGCGGCCGATGCGAAATGCGCCGGCGGGCGGTAACGGTGAGTCGGCGAGCGACGGTGTTGAGGGGAACGGCGCGGCCGCGGATTCGCCGGAGGTCGTCGAGCCAGTCAGCCGCGCGCCCCGGCCGGGAGCCAAGCCGAAGAAGCGCAGACGCTAACCTACGGGCCCGCCGAATCGACACGACGGTTCTGCGGTGCGATCCGACGACAGACTTAACCGGGCGAGGTCCCGGGCACGGGAAGGGAAAGAAGCAGATATGACCGATGTCGAAACCAACGGAACTGACACGCACGAGGCGACGACCCAGGAGGATCTGGAGGATGCCGTCAACGGCTCCGCTCCGGCCGAGGGCGACGGCGAGGGCGATCTGGAAGAGCGCTTGGTCGCCGAGGGAGAAATCGCCGGCGACTACCTAGAGGAACTGCTCGACCTGCTCGACTTCGATGGCGACATCGACCTGGACGTGGAAGGTAGCCGCGCGATCGTCAGCATCGACGGCAGCGACGACTTGGCCAAGTTGGTAGGCCGCAAGGGCGAGGTGCTCGATGCCCTGCAGGAGCTGACCCGGCTCGCGGTGCACCAGAAGACCGGAGTGCGCAGCCGGTTGATGCTCGACATCGCCGGCTGGCGTCGCCGCCGCCGCGAAGAGTTGGCCGCGCTGGGCGACAAGGTTGCCAAGCGGGTGCTGGAAAGCGGCGAACGCGAGGAACTCGCACCGATGACGCCGTTTGAGCGCAAGATCGTTCATGACGCCGTCGCCGCGGTCAACGGGGTTCACAGCGAGAGTGAAGGCGTCGAGCCAGGGCGCCGAGTCGTCGTTTTGGTCGACTGAGCGAGCGCCGAGTTACACCGATGTAGTTCGGGCGCGCGCCGACAGGGGCCACGGAGCGGGAGGGATGTTTCACGTGAAACATGTCGATTCCCGTAACCATGCTGTAGTTCCCGAAGCGCCGCCGCCCAACGCCGCGGCCGAAATCTTCGGTGAGCGGATCGGCGTCGCCGAGCGCTACGCGGAGCTGCTGGCCGACGTGGGAGTCGAGTGGGGACTCCTCGGGCCCCGCGAGGTCGAGCGGTTGTGGGACCGCCATCTCTTGAACTGCGCCGCGGTTGCCGAGCTCTTGGAGCCGGGGGAGCGGGTGGCGGACATCGGTAGCGGCGCCGGCCTTCCGGGCCTGCCGCTCGCGATCGCGAAGCCTGGCGTCCGGGTGGTGCTGGTGGAATCGCTGTCACGGCGCGCCGAGTTCCTCCGGATGGCTGTCGCGGCTCTCGGGCTCGATGTCGAGGTGGTGCGCGGACGCGCCGAGGATGCAGCGGTCCGGGAGACTGCCGGCGGATGCGATGTGGTGGTATCGCGGGCGGTGGCATCGCTGGACAAGCTGACCCGCTGGAGCCTGCCGCTGCTTCGCCCGGGCGGCCGCATGGTGGCGATCAAGGGCGAGCGTGCTCCCGAAGAACTCCTCGAGCATCGACGGGTGATGACCGGGTTGGGCGCGATGGACGCCAGGGTGGTGGAATGTGGCGTGAGCTATTTATCCCCACCGACGACGGTGGTGGTTGCCTGGCGAGGGAAGCCGGAATCGGCCCGGCAGCCGTCGCGCCGACGGTCGAAGAGGGAGAGCCCATGAATGCCCCAGATGACCCACTCGGCCCGGGCGGCTTCGTGCATGTTTCACGTGAAACATCCGAGTTGGATACTCCAATCGGAGCGGCCGCCGAGCGCGCGACGCAGGTGCTCTCCAAGTCTTACGAACCGCTGAGCCGACCCAGCCATCGCCGCCTGTTCACCATCGCCAACCAGAAGGGCGGCGTCGGTAAGACCACGACCGCCGTGAACCTGGCGGCGGCGCTGGCGGTCCAGGGACTCCGGACGCTCGTGATCGATCTCGATCCGCAGGGCAATGCCAGCACCGCGCTGGGCATCACCGACCGGCACTCGGGGACTCCCTCGTCGTACGAGGTGCTTCTCGGCGAGATCAATCTGAAGGAGGCGATGCGCCAGAGTCCGCACAGCGACCGCCTTTTCTGCGTGCCGTCGACCATCGACTTGGCCGGCGCCGAGATCGAATTGGTGAGCATGGTCGCCCGGGAAAACCGGTTGAAGACCGCGCTGGCCGAGCTCGACACCGTCGACTTCGACTACGTCTTCATCGACTGCCCGCCATCCCTGGGACTGCTGACGATCAACGCATTGGTCGCTGCACCCGAGGTGCTGATCCCCATCCAGTGCGAGTACTACGCGCTGGAGGGAGTGTCGCAATTGATGAGCAACATTGAGATGGTGAAGGCGCACCTGAATCCGAGGCTGGACGTCAGCACCGTGATCCTCACGATGTACGACGGACGGACCAAGCTGGCCGACCAGGTCGCCGACGAGGTCCGTCGCTACTTTGGAACCAAAGTGTTACGCACCGTGATCCCGCGCAGCGTGAAGGTCTCCGAAGCGCCGGGCTACAGCATGACCATCATCGATTACGATCCCGGGTCCCGCGGTGCGCTGAGTTACCTCGACGCCAGCCGCGAACTCGCCGAGCGTGGTCGATCAGCAGCCGATGAAGGGGACCGTCGATGAGCCAACCGTCGCGTAGAAAAGGTGGTCTCGGCCGAGGCCTGGCTTCGCTGATCCCCACCGGGCCGGCGCAGGGCGGCGAGGACCCGACGCCGCACGGGCCGCGACTCGGTGCCGCAGCCGCCGACGTGATGTTCGGCGGACCCACACCCGCGGGCGCCCCGACCGACATCGGCGCGGTCTACCGCGAAATTGATCCGGCACTGATCGAGCCGAACCCGCGTCAGCCGCGGCAGGTGTTCGACGACGACGCGCTCTCCGAACTCGTGCACTCGATCCGCGAGTTCGGCCTCATGCAGCCGATCGTGGTCCGCGCACTCGATGCGCCTAGTGGAGCTCGCTACCAACTCGTCATGGGGGAGCGACGCTGGCGCGCAGCCCAGACGGCCGGCCTGACCGCCATTCCCGCGATCGTGCGGGAAACGGCCGACGACAATCTGCTACGCGATGCGCTCCTGGAAAACATCCACCGAGCGCAGCTGAACCCGTTGGAAGAGGCGGCCGCTTACCAGCAACTGCTCGACGAGTTCGATGTCACCCACGAAGAACTCGCCGCCCGGATCGGTCGGTCGCGCCCGCTGATCACCAACATGATCCGGTTGCTGCGCCTGCCGATCGCGGTCCAGCGCCGGGTCGCGGCCGGCGTGCTGTCGGCCGGGCACGCCCGGGCGCTGCTGTCGCTGGAGGCCGGAGCCGAAGCGCAGGAGGCGCTCGCCGCGCGGATCGTGGCCGAAGGGTTATCGGTGCGGGCCACCGAAGAAGCGGTCACACTCGCTAATCGGAGCGAGCCGAGTCAGCCGGCGGCGCCGCGACGCAAGCCGATCCACATGCCTGGCCTCCAGGATGTGGCCGAACAGCTCTCCAGTGCGTTCGACACCCGGGTCACCGTGAGCCTGGGTAAGCGCAAAGGCAAGATCGTGGTCGAGTTCGGCTCGGTCGACGATTTGCAACGCATTGTCGAATTGATGAACGCGTCAAAGAGCTGACCGTACACACCGACTCGTTACGTCACTGTGACAATCCGCCAGATCAGGCCGCTCTAAGATGCCCCAATTTTCCGAATCCGGCTGTGCACCAGACCATTTCGATTCTGGTGTGCGGCTGGGCATGCTGAGGGCGGTCGGTGGGACCGAAACCGCCGCCCAGCCGGCGCAGCGGGGCCCGGAGGCGGCCTCCCTCGGGTATCGCGGCCACCCCCATCCTGGGGGTACGCTCGGCTGCGGGGTGGGGTACTACCCGCTCGCGGGGAAGCCGGGCCATCAGTGACCGCGCCGCGACGAGGCGGCCCGGGTTGGCCCGAGGAGGAGCAACGCACGATGGCACCGCCCCACAGAGGCCCAGGAGTCTAGTGTCTGCTCGAATCACACCGCTGCGACTCGAAGCCTTCGACCAGCTTCCGAAACACGCCCGCCGCTGCGTCTTCTGGGAAGTCGACCCCGCGACCCTCGGTCAACAAGATCAGCTCGCCGATCCGGAATTCGAGAAGGAAGCGTGGCTGTCGATGGTCATGCTGGAGTGGGGATCGTGTGGACAAGTCGCCATGGCCGCGCCGGCCGACGGCGGCCAGGGCGAGTCGGTCTGCCTGGGCTACGCCTTCTACGCCCCGCCCCGCACGGTGCCACGGGCACACCGGTTTCCGACTGCGCCGGTCTCCGCGGACGCGGTGCTGTTGACGTCGATGCGGGTGGAACCCGGACCGGCGGCCGACGAACTCCCACACAGTCTCGTCGCCCGGGTGGTCGACGAATTGGTTCGTCGCGGCGTGCGCGCGCTGGAGGCATTCGGCCGCACCGAGCTCGTCGCGGAGTTGGCCAACCTGCCCAGCACCGACCCCGAGCTACAGCCAGTGCTCGAGGTGCTCGGCGATTGCTCGGCCGAGCACTGCGTGATCGCTGCCGACTTCCTGCGTGATGTGGGATTCGTTGTGGTGGCGCCGCATCCATACTTCCCCCGGCTGCGGCTCGAGCTCGAGGAGGGTCTGGGGTGGAAGGCCGAAGTGGAGGCGGCCCTGGAGCGGCTGCTGGAGAGCGCGGCGTTGCAACTGCCGGTCGCAGCGGGGTCGCCGGCGTCGTCGGCTAGGGGCCGCTGACCCGACCGGCCTGCTCCACCGCCAACTCGTGAGCAAGCAATTCGGCAAAGGTGAATGTGCCGGTGGGCCGGTCGTTCTTGCCAAGCAGGTAGAGCCGCTTGACCGCCGCCAGGATGCCCTCGGCGATCGCGTCGCGGGTCTGGGTGGTGACCAGCAGCTCGCGGTCACGCGGGTTGGTGATGTAGCCGACGTCGACCTGGACGGTGGGCATCCTGGTCAGCCGGAGCAGATCCCAGGTCCGGCCATGGGTGCGGCAATCCCGTAAACCGGTGCGCGCCACCACTTCTCGCTGAATGAAGTCGGCCAGATTTCGGCCGATGGTCGACACCGAACCATGCGAGTTGCCGAAGTGGAACGATGCGACACCGCTGGCCGACGTGGTGGCCTGGGACTCGCAGCGCAGACTGATCATCAGGTCGGCGCCCACGGCGTTGGCCGTCGCCGCGCGCTCGTG
>DASXJI010000206.1:0-2378 GCA_036497495.1 Mycobacterium sp. | reverse complement strand
GGCGACCCGGAGCTGAGCGTTGACGAGCTGGCCAGGGTGATCGCCGACGCCCTGGACACCGCGTGTGCCGCCGAACGATTCCCGCGCCCGACTGTCGTCGTCGAACCCGGCCGGGCCATCAGCGCGCGCGCCGGTGTCACCCTGTACCACGTGCGCGGCGTCAAGACACAGCCGGGCGGACGCACTTTCGTAGCCGTCGATGGTGGGATGAGCGACAACCCGCGGGTGTCGCTGTACGAGGCGAAATACACCGTCGCGCTTGCCAATCGCCATTCTCTCGCGCCCAAGCAACGGGTCACCGTCGCGGGCCGGCATTGCGAATCGGGCGACGAGATCGCCCGCGACGTCGAGCTCCCCGCTGATGTGCATCCGGGCGACCTGCTTGCGGTGGCCTGTACCGGGGCCTATCACCACAGCATGGCGTCGAACTACAACATGGTCGGCCGGCCGCCGATCATCGCGGTCAAGGACGGTCGGCCCCGCGAATTGGTCCGCCGCGAAACGACCGCGGACCTGCTGTCCCGCGACTGCGGCTAAGCGGCGACCCGCTACGCCTGGCTGCGCCGCGCTTGCGATCGCCGCGGCTAGGCCGGCTATTCGTCCCGTAGGTGCGGGTCGGCTTCCAGATGGGTCAGGCCGTTCCACACCAGGTTGACCAGGTGGGCCGCGACCACTTCCTTCTTGGGCTCCCGAGTGTCGAGCCACCACTGCGCAGTCATCGACACCGATCCGACCAGTGCCTGGGCATACAGCGGGGCAAGGTTGGAGTCCAGTCCGCGACGGGCGAAGTCACCGGCCAGGATCGAGCTGACCTGGCTGACCGCGTCGTTGAGCAGGCTCGAGTAGGTGCCCGAGCTGATCGAGGCCGGCGAGTCGCGGATCATGATGCGGAATCCGTCGGTGTGTTCCTCGACATAGGTCAGCAGCGCCAGCGCCACCGTTTCGACCCGAACCCGGGACCGGTTGTTGGTCAGCGACGAGGTGATGCCGTCCAGCAGGGCCGACATCTCCCGGTCCACGACGACGGCGTACAGCCCTTCTTTGCCGCCAAAGTGCTCGTAGACCACGGGTTTGGACACGTTGGCGCGAAGGGCGATTTCCTCGATCGAGGTTCCTTCGTAGCCCCGCTCGGCGAACAACGAGCGCGCGATGTCGATGAGTTGGTGGCGGCGCTCGCTACCGGTCATCCTGGTGCGGGGCGCCCGCGTTTCCTTGTCCGGCGCGGCCACGCCTAACAGGTTATCCCTCGCCCGCGGTCCGCGATCGGCCCGCACCGTCGTCTAGAGTGGACGCGGTTCAATCGCTGGTCCAGCGATCCGTCGTGGTGTAATCGGCAGCACTTCTGATTTTGGTTCAGACAGTTCAGGTTCGAGTCCTGGCGACGGAGCTTTGTCGCGTTCGCGGCCTCAGGTTCTAGCGATACGCGAGCGATCCTTAAGTAATCTTGGGTATGCTGCGTTTTTAACGCAGCCGTTAGGCGCCCGTTCTGAGGAGACACCAGCATGGGGGCGCTCGACGCGAAAGAGCAAGAGCAAGGCTCTGACCCGCCGATCATTGATGCGGTCGGCGCGACCATCGGCGCCCGTTTGGAACGCCATGCTGCCGCGCGGCCGAACGACCGCGCGTTCGCATTCCTCGACGAGGGAACCGGTGCGGACACCCGCACCTGGGCAGAGGTGGCCGCCGGCGCGCGGTCGATGGCCGCGTTCCTGAGCGAGCTACCGCGCACCGATGAGCAGCCGCGCGCACTGCTGCTCATGCCACAAGACGCCGTATTTCTCGACGCGCTGTTCGGCTGCTTGCGCGCCGGTGTGTGCGCGGTTCCCACGCACACACCGATTCCATCACGCCTGGCTCAGACGTTGCCGCGGCTGCGCGCGGTCGTCGCCGACGCCCGACCTCATGTCGTGCTCACTACCCGAGAGCTTCTAGCAGCGCGCGAGCTAGTCCCAGAGCTCGCTGAAATCCCTTGCGTCGCAATCGATGATCTCAACCTCACCGATGCACCCGGCCACGAGTCCACGATCGCACCCGAGGATCTTGCCATCCTCCAATACTCGTCGGGCTCATCCGGCGTGCCGCGCGGCGTCATGGTGAGCCATGCGAACCTGATGGCCAACGAATTGATGATCGAGGAATCGTTCGGGCACACGCCCTCGACGGTCGCGCTGGGTTGGTTACCGTTCCAGCACGACATGGGCCTGATCGGCTACGTGTTGCAACCGGTATACACGGGGTTCGAGTGCGTGATCATGACGCCGCTGCAGTTCCTCAAGCACCCGCTGCGCTGGTTGCAGGAGATCACGCGCTACCGCGCCAACACCAGTGGCGGGCCGAACTTCGCCTATGAGATGTGCGTCGCCGCCGTAGAACGCCAC
>DASXJI010000205.1:0-1938 GCA_036497495.1 Mycobacterium sp. | reverse complement strand
GGGTCGATCAGATCCGAGTCGACGAAGACCACGATGTCGCCGCCGGCGGCCGCCAGCGACCGCCACAGCACCTCGCCTTTGCCGGGCCGCGGCGCGATCTCGGGCAGCGCTTGTTCGCGTGTCACGACGCGGGCACCGGCGGCGATCGCCCGGATCTCGGTGTCGTCGGTGGAGCCCGAGTCGAGCACGATCAGCTCGTCGACCAGGCCGCCGACCAGCGGCGAGATGCTGTCGACCACCGATTCGACGGTGTCTTCCTCATTGAGGGCGGGTAGCACCACCGAAATGGTTCGTCCGGCCTTGGCCGCCGACAGCTCCTCGACCGTCCACTGCGGACGGGTCCAGCTTCGGTCGGCCAGCCAGACGTCGCCCGGCATGGCGGCCAATGCGCCCTCAGTGGCGAGATCGACCAGCTCAGATGCCGTCATGCAAGTCCTCTCACCGTGCGCGTCGGGGGCCGTTGCCCCTGGATCGACGCCACCATCTCCAACACTCTTCGGGTGGGCCCGACTTCATGCACGCGGAACATCCGGGCCCCGGCGGCGGCTGCGAGCGCGGTGGCAGCCAGGGTTCCTTCTAGTCGTTGCGTCAGGTCCACCCCAAGAGTCTCCCCAACGAAATCTTTGTTGCTCAATGCCATCAATATCGGCCACCCGGTGTTAACAAGATCTTCCATGTGGCGCAACAGCGCCAATCCATGGAAAGTGTTCTTGCCGAAGTCGTGGGTCGGGTCAATCAAAATGCGGTCGCGATCCACGCCGGCGGTGACGGCCCGTTCGGCTGCTGACGTGACTTCATTGATCACGTCATCGACGACGCCGTGCGTGCTGATGCCGTAGCTGACCCGGTACGGACGGGTGCGCGGCCGGGCACCGCCGGTGTGCGAGCACACCAGGCCGGCTCCGAATTCGGCGGCCACCTCGGGCATCGCGGGGTCATAGCCGCCCCAGCTGTCGTTGATCAGGCCTGCACCGGCCCGGCAGGCCAGCCTGGCTACCTCCGAACGCCAGGTGTCGATGCTGATCAATTGGTCGGGGAAGGCCTCGCGCAACCACTCGATGAACGGCACCACCCGGGCGATTTCGGCTTGCGTGTCGATGCTTTCCCCCGGGCCCGCCTTGACGCCGCCGACATCGATCACGTCAGCGCCCTCGGCGATGAGCCGACCCGCGGCGGCTCGGGCCGCGTCGTCGGTGAAGTTCGCGCCGCGGTCGTAGAACGAGTCCGGGGTGCGGTTGACGATCGCCATGATCAGTGGGCGATCGTCGCTGACCCGGCGACCGCACAGGGTGGACTGCACCCTCCCATGGTGCCCTTTCAGCGCGCGGGTACGCCGCTCAGGGCGCACGCACGACCGAGTGTGCAACCAGGGCGCAGCGCCGCGGCGTGTCGTCACCGCCAATGCACGCTCGACGCACTCAGGGCCCAGGCCCTCAGCCCTGCGGTCGCTCACCGTTCGCGACGTCTTCGGGGTAGTCCCCGTAGAACGGCACATAGCCCTCGTCGCGTCCGGCCAGCGCGTACAGCGGGTCCTCGATGTCGGCGCCGTAGGCCTGTTCACGCAGATCCACTTTGCGGCTCTTGAACGTGGTGGTGTGTTCCATCGAATCGACGATCCGCAGGAACAGCGGCAGCGCGTACACCGGCAACTGCGAGTACACGGTCTCGGCGAGCGCTCTGCCGTCGAAGTCGGCGCCGTCGCGCAGCTTGACCGCCGCCATTCCGGCGCGGCCACCGGTGCGCGGAATCTCCACACCGAAGACGGTGCACTCCTCGACGGACGTGTTGGACCCCAGCGCCCGCTCCACCTGCGTGGTGGCGACGTTCTCGCCCTTCCAGCGGAAGGTGTCGCCGAGCCGGTCGACGAAGGCAGCATGACCCATGCCCTGCGGGCTCATCACATCACCGGTGTTGAACCAGCAGTCCCCGTCGCGGAAA
>DASXJI010000204.1:0-1597 GCA_036497495.1 Mycobacterium sp. | reverse complement strand
CTTGTAGAGGATCACCAGGGGAGCGGCGGCCAACGCAGCCTGCATGGCTGTGGCGTCGCCGATCGCGGCGACCCGGTACGGCGGGCTATAGGTGCGCCCGTTCAGTAGCAAGGTGTTGCCGACGCAGCGGGGTACCGAGGTTGCGATGATGCGCTGGTCCTGCATCTGGATCGCCTCGGCGCCAGCACTCCACAACGCGTTGAGGACGGCCTGGATGTCCTGCTGGTGCACGACGAGGTCATCCGGCGATGCATCTCGGGGAAAGCGTCCGTTGGCGTCGCGCTGTGCGTCGTCGAGCGTGACGGTCAGACCCGGCCCGTGCACCGGCTCCAGCCCGGCGTCGGCGGCCAGCTCGGCGGACCGCCGCTGCATCGCGGCCAGCGCCGCGTCGGGGGACCGGCCGTGCGTCGAATCGATGGTGCTGGCCAGCTGATCGCGTTCGGTGGTCAGGTGCTCGGCCGCGGAGCGTTGGCTGCGTACCAAATCGACCAGCCGTGGCGCATCGCTGCGCCTGATCTCGCCACCGCGGGAAACCCCATGGGTGGCCCCGAGCAGCAGCCCGGCCAATAAACACACCACCGGAACGCCGACCCGCCACGGCGACGGGCTCGATCCTGTGTCCTGTCCGCCGCGCGCGGAAAGCAGCCGGGAGATGCGCATCGCCATCGGCTCTCCGTCCGCTGCTGGTGAGTGCGTTACGCTCGTCGTTGCACTGGCTCTCTCTATACCGTAGCTCCGAGGTTGAAATGCCCAAGTCCAAAGTCCGCAAGAAGAGCGACTTCACCGCTGGCGCGGTGAGCCGCACCCCGGTCAAAGTCAAGGCCGGCCCGTCCAGCGTGTGGTTTGTGGTGTTGTTCTGCGGCTTGATGCTGATCGGCCTGGTCTGGCTGATGGTGTTCCAGCTGGCCGCAACGGGCGCTGATGCGCCGTCGGCGCTCAGCTGGATGGCCGCGCTGGGCCCGTGGAACTACGCCGTCGCGTTTGCTTTCATGATCAGTGGCTTGTTGCTCACCATGCGGTGGCGGTAGCCCAGCAGCCTTCGAACGGCGGCTGTCGTCGGTCGGCGGCGTTGCTACGCCAGCAACTAGTGCGGGACCGGATCACACGCGTGTTATTCATCCCCATTGTGGATAGCGCTTGTGGATAACCGGATAGGCAGTGGTAGACACCTCGAGGAGCCTGGTGCAGCAAACACAGTGGGCGCCGTCTTCGGCCGGAATCGCAGCGTGCGGACTCGCCGGAATTGTGATGGCTACCACATGTGTGACCGTCGTCACAGATCCGCCGGGGCGGCTTTTGCTCGGCATCGCCGCGGCCGGACTGATCTTGTTTGCGGGCGGAACGTGGCGTGCCCGGCCAAAACTGGCAATCACCGCCGACGGCTTGCAGGTCGGCGGCTGGATACGGCCGGCCCACCTGCGGCGACCCGACATCAAGATCGTCCGGATCACCGAGTTCCGGCGGATCGGGCGCAAAATGCGCTTACTCGAGATCGACGCCAACGACGGTCGGCTGTACGTGTTCTCGCGCTGGGACCTGGGCACCGACCCGCTGGACGTGCTCGACGTGCTGACCGCACGCGGTTACGCGGGGTCTT
>DASXJI010000203.1:0-8267 GCA_036497495.1 Mycobacterium sp. | reverse complement strand
CCGGTGACCCGCTCGCGAAAAGCCTCGCCATCCCAATCGGCGGTAGCCGAGGGCGGCGGAGCCAGATCGGCACCGATCTTCGACAAGTCGTCGGCATGGTTGGAGCCCTCGGGGTCGGCGCCGGGGCTCAGCGGCAGCATCGCGCAGCGGTAGAAGTCCAGGATCAGCCGGTCGCCCTGGTCGATGGTGGTGATCCGCAGCGCCATCAGCCCGGTGGACGCCCGGCCCGGCTTGGCGGAGTTCTTCTTGAGCCCGACGATCTCAGTGCGGGTGAACAAGGTGTCGCCGATCGCCGGGAAACGGAAGAACGCCAAGCCGCGGTAGAACAGGTTGGCTTTGACGTGCTGGGTGGCCAGCGTCGACTGGCCTATCGCGACGTCGCAGACCAGCCCCGGGTGCGCCAACGGCGCCGGCAGCCCGGTAACCACGGCGGACAACTCGGCGTCCAGCGGCAGTCGCAGCCGGTCGCCCAGGATGCTCTGGTGCACGGCGGCCAACCCGGGCGTCAGCGTCATCGACGGCGCGCCGGTGAAGACCTGGCCGGTGTGGACCTGATCGAAGTACGGGCCGACTGTCATCGAGGGCATCCCTCGAAGCATGCCAACATGGGCCCATGAACGACGACGAGGCGATGTTGGTCGCGACGGTGCGCGAGTTCGTCGATAAAGAGGTCAAGCCGACGGTGCGCGAAGTCGAGCATGCCAACGAGTATCCCGAAGCCTGGATCGAGCAGATGAAGCGCATCGGCATCTACGGACTGGCGGTGCCCGAGGAGTACGGCGGCACCCCGGTGTCGATGCCGTGCTACGTGCTGGTCACCCAGGAGTTGGCGCGCGGCTGGATGAGTCTGGCCGGCGCGATGGGCGGCCACACGGTGGTGGCCAAGTTGCTGACGCTGTTCGGTACCGACGAGCAGAAGCAGCACTACCTGCCGCCTATGGCTACCGGTGAACTGCGCGCGACGATGGCACTCACCGAACCCGGCGGCGGTAGCGATCTGCAGAACATGACGACCACCGCAACGCCGGACGGTGCCGATGACTCTGGCCTAGTCGTCAATGGGTCGAAGACGTGGATCTCGAATGCCCGCCGGTCCGGGTTGATCGCATTGCTCTGCAAGACCGACCCGGCCGCGCAGCCGCGTCACACCGGTATCTCGGTGCTGCTGGTTGAGCACGGCCCGGGGCTCACGGTGTCGCGCGACCTACCCAAGTTGGGCTACAAGGGCGTGGAAACCTGCGAGCTGTCGTTCGACGGCTATCGGGTGCCACACTCGGCGATCCTGGGTGGGGATGCGGGCCACGGCTTTTCGCAGATGATGAAAGGCCTCGAAACCGGCCGCATTCAGGTCGCGTCGCGCGCGTTGGGGGTGGCGACAGCGGCCCTGGAGGACGCACTGGCCTACGCGCAGCAGCGCGAAAGCTTCGGACAGCCGATCTGGAAGCACCAGTCGGTCGGCAACTATCTTGCCGACATGGCGACCAAGCTGACCGCCGCCCGCCAGCTGACCCGTTATGCCGCCGAGCGTTACGACAGCGGGGAGCGCTGCGACATGGAAGCCGGGATGGCCAAGCTGTTCGCCTCCGAGGTGGCAATGGAGATCGCGCTCAACGCCGTACGCATCCACGGCGGCTACGGGTATTCCACCGAATACGACGTCGAGCGGTACTTCCGCGACGCTCCGCTGATGATCGTCGGCGAGGGCACCAACGAGATCCAGCGCAACGTGATCGCGGCACAACTGGTGTCCCGCGGCGGAATCTGACGCTCGCCGCCCCGCAAAACAGAAGCTAGGCAGTGATTCAGGCCTAGCCGCAGCCCTGGCTTCTGTCTCGCGAGTCAAACCACCGCGTCGACCAGACCCCAGGCCAGCGCGGTATCGGCGTCCAGGGTAGCGCCGCTCAGTACCAAATAGGCGGTGCGCCAACGTCCTATCCGCCGGGTCACGCTCACCGTGCCACCGGCGCCGGGAACCAGTCCGAGGCTCAGCTCGGGCAACCCGAAAACCGTATTGGGCGCGGCCTCAACCCGACCGCAGAACGCGGCCATCTCCAGTCCGCTACCCAGCACCTGGCCGTGCACCTCGGCGCGGCACGCCGCGCCGAGCCGGCTGGTTACCGCGTCGAGCGCCAGCGCCGGGCTATAACGGGTGCGGGCCAGATGGGCGCTGGCCGGGTCGGCGAACGTGCCGAACTCGGCGAGGTCGCCGCCGCTGCAGAACGACGGGCCGTTGCCGGTCAGCACGACCTCGGCGACCGACGAATCGAGTTGCGCCACAGCCAACGCCTCCAGCAGCGCGGCACGAGCGTCGGTGGAAAACGCGTTGTGCCGCAGCGGGCGGTTGAACGCAATCCGTAACGTGTCGCCGTCGCGATGGGCCTGTACCGGATCGGCGATGTCGGGCATGACCGCCGGACCGCGGTCGACCAGCCAGTGGGCGAATTCCGGGCCGGCCTGTAGCGTCGAATAAGCCAGCGATTCGGTCACCACGCCGGACAGCGCCGGAGCGGCCGGATCCACCGAGCGCAGCACGTCGTCACAGGTCGCCGCCGCGATCGGCCAGCGTTCGGTCCGCGCGGTCAGGTCACGTAGCGCCGCATCGACCGAGGCGACGGCGATCACCCGGCGGTCGTCGGCGTCATCCTCGGAAAGCGTGAATGTGGCCCGCTGAAGCCAGAATTCGGATGCGTCCACCAACGACCCGACGGCTACCACCGGAACTCCGAGTAATGTCGAGTCGAGCGGGGAGTAAGGCTCCGAGACATCGACGACGCGCAGCGTCACACCGAATACTTCTTGACCAGTTCGTGTTTGAACATTTTTCCGGTATCGGTACGCGGCAGCTGCGCCTCGAACGAGATCGACCTCGGACACTTGTAGTGCGCCAACCGCTCTCGCAACCAGGTGATCAGCTCAACGGCGAACTCGCCGGTCGCATCCGCCGGATCGACGGTTTGCACCGCGGCTTTGACGCTTTGGCCCATTTCTTCGTCGGGAATGCCAAACACCGCTGCGTCGAGCACCTTTGGATGAGTGACGAGCAGGTTTTCGGCTTCCTGCGGATAGATGTTCACGCCACCGGAGATGATCATGTGGTGGCGACGGTCGGTCAGGAACAGGTAGCCGTCTTCGTCGACGTAGCCGACGTCGCCGACCGTCGTCCAGCCGTGCTTGTCGCGGGAGGCAGCGGTCTTCGCCGTGTCGTTGAGGTATTCGAAGGAAAAGCCGCCCTCGAAATAGATTTCGCCAGGTTGACCGGGTGGCAACTCGTTGCCGTCATCGGCGAGAATGTGGAGCTGGCACATCATTGGCTTGCCGACCGAACCGGGGTGCGCCAGCCATTCCTCGGCGCTGATCAAGGTCGACCCGATGGCTTCTGAGGACGCGTAGTACTCGTCGATAATCGGCCCCCACCAGTCGATCATCTGCTTCTTGATCTCCACCGGGCAGGGAGCGGCGGCGTGCATCACCCGTTCCAGGCTGGACAAGTCGAATGAATTGCGTTTTTCCTCAGGTAGTTTCAGCAGGCGGGTGAACATGACGGGCACGAACTGCCCGTGCGTGACCCGGTGACGCTGGATGGCATCCAGGCAGCCTTCCGGATCGAACTTCTCCAAGACAACCGTGGTGATGCCGCCGGCCTGCACGGTCATCGACCAGACCGATGGCGCGGTGTGATACAGCGGCGCGGGGCTGAGATAGACCGCATCCGGGTGCATCCAAAATCCGACGAGGGCCGACATCATGCCCGGCGCCTCGGCTGGCGAGACGTGCGGCAGCTCGCGCTTGATGCCCTTCGGTCGGCCGGTGGTGCCCGAGGAGTACTGCAGCAGGTCACCTTCGATCTCGTCGTCGATCGGTGTATCCGTTTGATCCGCAACGCATTCGGGGTAACGCTGCCAGCCGTCGAGGTCATCATCGGCGATCATCAACAGCGCGGGCAGGCCGTCAGGCAGTTGCTCGGCCAGGTTCTCGCAGGTCTTGCGCAGCGCGGCGGAGCCGACGATCGCCTTGGCCGCGCTGTTGTCGACGATGTACGCCGCTTCCGGCGCGGTCAGGTGTGTGTTGATCGGTACGTAGTACAGCCCAGCCCGCCGAGCCGCCCACATGACGGCGTGAATGTGCTCGTTGTTCTCCATCAGGATCGCGACCGCGTCGCCTTCGACCAGACCGGCCTGACGGAAGTAATGCGCCAGCCGATTGGCGCGGGCTTCCAACTCGTCGAAGGTGATCACCGTGCCGGACGGATGAAGAATGATCGCGGGTTTGTTGACCGCGCCCTGACCGGAGGTGTGCTGGCGAATCTGCATGGGCAGACTGTACCGCCGCGAAACTTGACAGCTGTCAAAGAGGCCCAATCATGCCCAGTCCGCCACATCCCCCTAGCATTAGATCGCCAGGAATCGTGCAGGTCGAGGTGCTCAATGGCTGAGGATCGGGCAGCGCCATCAGGTGTCGTCGCCTTCCTCTTCACCGATATCGAGGGGTCTACCCGGCGGTGGGAGGCGAACGCTGAGAAAATGCTGTCTGCACTTCGAATCCACGATGCGGTGTTGGGCGAAGCCATCGAGCGTCACCGCGGCCGATTATTCAAGCACACCGGCGATGGCGTGTGCGCGGCCTTCGAAACACCCGGTGCCGCCGTCGAATCCGCGATAGCCGCGCAGCGGGAGCTCGCGCTACCGGTCAGGATGGGCATTGCGACGGGCGAGGCGGAGTTTTCAGGCGGCGACTATTTCGGACCCGTGCTCAATCGTGCCGCACGGGTCATGTCGGCCGGACATGGTGGGCAGATCCTTCTCGATGGCCCGACCGCTGCGCTGCTGACCAACGTCGAGTTGGTCGAGCTTGGGCAGCGAAGGTTGCGCGACATCGCCAAACCGGTCGCGCTGTTTCAGGTCCGGGCGCCCGGTCTTCGGGCTGACTTCCCGCCGTTGAAAACGGTCGATCCGGTGCCGGGCAACCTGAGGCCTGCGACCACCAGCTTCATCGGCCGCAAACGGGATATCGCCGAGCTCGAGAACCTTTTGGGGACCTACCCGCTCGTGACGTTGACAGGACCCGGCGGGGTGGGCAAGACACGGCTCGCACTCGAGAGTGCATCGCGGTTGGCGCACACCTTCGTCGACGGGGTGTGGGTCATCGAGCTCGGCGCCATCACTGACGCGGGCGCTGTTCCCGAGGCGGCGGCGGCGGTCCTCGGTATCACCCAACAGCCGGGTACCAGTCTGTCGGAAAGTGTGGCCGCGGCGCTGGAGGGGCGCGCGCGGCTGCTGATCTTTGATAACTGCGAGCATGTCCTCGACGCGGCGGCCGAGCTAGTCGAAGCGATCCTTAACCGCTCGGCCACGGTGAAGATCCTGGCTACGAGCCGCGAGGGACTCCACGTCGCCGCCGAGCAACTGCGGCCGGTGTTGCCGCTCGATGTGCACACCAACGACGATGCGAGTGCCGTGACACTGCTCGTCGAGCGAGCCCGACACTTGGCACCGGGGTTCTCCTTGACAGGCTCCGCCGACGTCGTCACGGAGATCTGCCAGCGCCTCGACGGCATACCGTTGGCCATCGAGTTGGCCGCGTCACGGATGGTCTCGATGAGCGCGGCCGAGGTGCGTGATCGGCTCGACGACCGGTTCCGGCTGCTGGTGAACTCCCGTCGCGGACCGCAGCGCCATCACACGTTGCGCCACGTAGTGCAGTGGTCCTATGACCTGCTCGATAGCACTGAGCAGGATTTAGTGAACCGATCCTCGGTGTTCGTTGGCGGTTTCGACCTCGCCGGAGCATGCGCGGTCGCCGGCTATGAAGACGAATACGCCGTTCTGGACTTACTCGATGCTCTGGTGCGTAAATCACTTCTGGTGGCAGACCGACTGTCGGAGCGAACTCGGTTTTCGATGTTAGAAACTATCCGCCAGTTCGCCCACGAGCAGTTGCAGGCTGCGGGTGCCACGGAGGCGGCCCACACCGCGCACGCGCGCTACTTCGCCGGACGCGAGACCGAAATACTGGCCCTGTGGGACAGTCCCCGCCAGCGCGAATCGTATTCCTGGCTCATCGTCGAGCTGGCCAATCTGCGTGCCGCTTTTCGGTGGAGCGCGGACCACCATGACCTCGACACCGCGGCAAGCATCGCGGTGTATACCGGATTCCTCGGGGGTTGGATTGAGCTGCACGAGCCCTCTACCTGGGAGGAGGAGCTCATTAATGCCGCCCGGGCTGTCGGACACCCGCGGCTGGCACAGCTATACGTGGGTGCTGCCGAGTGTTACCGGACCGGAAGGTTAGACGACGCCCTAAGTTACGCCGACGCGGCGGTGGCAGCCATCGACAGTGGTCATTTCGATCGCATGCTCTATGACATCGAGCCGACCGCCCTTGGCGGCGCCTACATCACGAAGGGGATGTCCGAACGGTGGTTAGAGTTGTGCCGCAACCGGTTTGCCAGTGGACAGGGCGTCAACACCTACAACCGGGCTGCCATGGTGATGGCCTTGATAACCGCCGGGAAAACCGATGAGGCGCAAGCGGTCTGCGACGACCTGCTGGCCGCCGCGGACACCACCGACCCTGGCGCCTACTCATTCGCGCTGCTCGCCTGCGGATACGCCTGGCGTGACAGCCGTCCTCGTGCCGCTTATGAGGCTCTTCGCCGTGGCCTGACGATAGCGCACGAGAGCGGCAACCGAATGGCCGAGCTATACATCGCGGTTAACTTGTCGGCGCTCACCGCCACTCAGGATGCCTCCCTGGACACGCTCGACTTCTTGACCCTGGCCATCAACAACTTCTACGACTCCGGCAGCTACTCCCAGATGGTCACGCCGCTGGTAGTCCTGGCCGCACACTTCGATCGGATGGGACACCACGAAGCCGCCGCGACGATCGTCGGATTCGCCGCCACCACGTTCGCGCTGGCGGCCTTTCCAGAGATCACCAACACAATCGCACATCTTCGAGAAGTATTGGGCAACAAGGCTTACGAATCGATGACACATGCGGGGTCGACCATGACGAACGCAAACATCGCTCAGTATGCACTCGACCAGATCGACGAAGCGCGAGCCCAATTCGCGTCTCAGCCCTAGTCCCGCAGGAACCTTTGTCGCTAGCTCTCGTGCACCGGTTCGGGCTGGTGGTGCGGATGACCGCCGTGACGCTTGGCCTTACCGGCGAACGGAGCGGCCAGCGTCGGCAGCAGCTGGCGGCGATTGCTCACCAACGCGACCACAGCCACCGCCGCATACACAGCGCTGATGGCGAAGCGCCCTTCGGTCGAGGTGAGCGGGAACTGCACGACGAATAACCCGAGCAGCAACCACGCGGCCCAACGCTGGAACCGCAGACCGAGCAACAGCGTCACGCCCATCAATGTCTGAGCGGCGGTGAGCACGATCTCCTCGACCTGGCGGCCGTCCAGGTGCATCTCGGCGCCACCGCCGCCGAGCATGAACGCCACCGGCAACGACCCGATCAGCAGCGTCCACTGGTTGACCTTCGCCGAGACCAGCGTCGAAATCGCGGCGCCACCCTTGCCCCTGGCGGCGAAGATGGTCGCGATGATGAACTCGGGTGCCTCCGACGCCAGCGGGGCCAGCCACTGCACCAGCAGGAAGCGGTCGATACCCAGTTTGGTGCCCGCCTCGATCAGGTTGTCGGCAAAGGGTTTTGCGCATGTCACGATCACCGAGGCGGCGAAGACGAACAGTGCGGCCACCGCGATCCGACGCGCCCGGTCGGGAAGTGCGCCCAACGCGGCGGCGGTGCCGACCAGCTCGGGCTCCTCGACCTCGCCGCGGCTCAGCTTGTAGAGGTAGAAGCCGAACCAGGCCAGTAGCGCGACGCCGAAGGCGATATGGATGCGACCCGTCACCGGGATGACGAAGGCGACCACTCCGGCGACCATCAGGAAGCCGATCTCCACCCGGTTGCTGGCGTCGAGGTCCAGTCCGCCGATTTTGCGGCCGGTGGCCCGGCGCGCCACCAGGACGCTGACCAGGACGACAACCGGCCATCCGAGTCCCATCAGCAGCCGATTCGAGCCGGTCATGTTCGCTGCCGCGTACTGCGTGTAGGCGGGCACGTGGCCGGCGGTATAGGCGTAGTACAGGTCGACGGCGTACTCAGGAAGGACGGCGATGACGGCCAGCACGGCAACGGCCAGGCTGCCCGACACGTCGATCTGCGCGGCTTCCGCAGCCCACGCCAGCACAAAGCTGGCGCCGACGACGGCGCCACCGTAGACGAGTAGACCCAGCACGGGCTCC
>DASXJI010000202.1:0-2887 GCA_036497495.1 Mycobacterium sp. | reverse complement strand
ATCGTCATCGTCATCGTCGGACTCTTCGACGTCGGCGTCCTCCGGGCTGCCCTTGCCGAAGAACTCGGTGGTGTCGATGACGTTGCCATCGCTGTCTTTGACGGTGGCCGCCTCGACCGCTGCAGCGATCGTCAGCCCACGGCGCACATCGGCGAACATCGCCGGTAGCTGATTTTGCTGCTGCAGGTAGCCAAGCAGTTCCTGCGGCTGGATGCCGTACTGCCGCGAGGTCACCACCAGACGTTCGGTCAGGTCTGCCTGGCCCACCTGGATGTCGAGGTCGTCGCCCAGCGCATCGAGCAGCAACTGCGTCTTGATGGCCTTCTCGGCCTCCGCGCGGGCGTCAACGTCGAATTTCTCGCGCGACGAACCCTGCTTTTCCAGCGCTTCGGCGAGCTTGGCTTCGTCGTGGTCGAGCCCGTGCAGCGCGTTGTGCACCGTGCTGTCCACCTGGGCCTGCACGATCGCTTCGGGCAATGGCATGTCGACCTGCTCGACCAAGGCATCCAACGCGGCGATGCGAATCTCCTCGGCCTGCTGGACGCGCTTGGTCCGGCTGACCTGATCGGACAGATTGGCACGCAACTCGTCGATCGTGTCGAATTCGCTTGCCAGTTGGGCGAATTCGTCATCAGGTTCGGGCAGCTCACGTTCTTTGACCGAGACGACGGCGACGGTGACCTCGGCCTCCTGGCCGGCGTGTGGGCCGGCGGCCATCTCGGTGGTGAACGTCCCGGACTCACCGGCCTTCAGGCCGATAATCGCGTCGTCGAGGCCGTCGACGAGTTGGCCGGAGCCGACCTCGTGGGACAGCCCCTTCGTGGAGGCCTCGGGCACGTCCTCGCCGTCGATGTTGGCCGACAGGTCGATCGAGACGAAGTCGCCGGAGGCGGCGGGACGGTCGACTCCGGTCAGGGTGCCGAACCGGGTACGCAGCGACTGCAATTCGGCGTCGACTTCCTCATCGCTGACCTTGATCGGGTCGACGGTGATGGTCAGCGCGCTCAGATCGGGCAGGGTGAAGTCGGGGCGGACGTCGACCTCGGCGGTGAAGACCAGCTCCTCGCCGTACTCCTTCTTGGTGACCGCGATGTCGGGCTGACCGAGCGGCCGCACGTCGACCTCGGTGACGGCCTGGCCGTAGCGGCTGGGCAGCGCCTCGTTTACGACCTGGTCCAGGATCGCCTCCTTGCCGACACGAGCCTCCAACAACTTGGCGGGGGCCTTGCCCGGACGGAAGCCCGGGAGCCGGACCTGCTTGGCCAGCTCCTTGTAAGCCCGGTCGAAATCGGGCTTCAGTTCCCCGAACGGCACCTCTACGTTGATGCGAACCCGGGTTGGGCTCAGCTGCTCGACGGTGCTCTTCACGGGTGTGCTCCTTGGTTGTGCTGTGGGTCTTGTCATGCTTCAAGCCCGTTGGGTGTGGCGCGCCAGTCGGGGTGACAGGATTTGAACCTGCGGCCTTCCGCTCCCAAAGCGGATGCGCTACCAAGCTGCGCTACACCCCGCGGTGACCTCGAAATCCTACGGCCAAGCCGCACCGTCCCTGCAGTGGCCTCACCACCAGGTCACGGGACGACAACATTTGGATTTGATGTCTGCCGCGCCGTAAAGTCGCGCTCGACTAATACATGCGGGCGTAGCTCAATGGTAGAGCCCTAGTCTTCCAAACTAGCTACGCGGGTTCGATTCCCGTCGCCCGCTCGATGCCGGTGGCGGCAACCGAGGCGGACTAGGCTGACAACGCTTAATGCGGCTACGGCGGCCCGGTGGCCGGCGAGGCCGACCCCGGCAAGCTGAGGAGGCTGACCGAATTCAGCATCCAGGTGCCACAGCCGACATCACCATCCATGGCTCATGCGCGACCCGCTTCGACGGCGTGCGCAATGCGTTCACCCAGAACTTCGTGCAGGGCAAGGAAATTGGCGCGGCGGTCGCCGCCTGGGTGGACGGCGAGCTGGTCGTCAACCTGTGGGCCGGAACGGCCGATCAGGCCGGCACCAAGCCGTGGCAGATGGACACGCTATCCACCGTGCTCTCCGGCACCAAGGGCCTCACCAGCACCTGCGTCCACCAACTCGTCGAGCGCGGTGACCTCGACCTGAACGCCCCAGTGGCCCGCTACTGGCCAGAGTTCGCCCAAGCCGGCAAGGCGGACATCACCCTCGGCTTGGTGATGAGCCACCGATCCGGGGTGATCGGGCCGCGTCAGCGCATGGATTGGAGGCAGGTCACCGACTGGGATCTGGTGTGCGAACGGCTGGCCGCCGCCGAACCGTGGTGGGCGCCGGGGACCGCGCAGGGCTATCACATGACCACCTTCGGATTCATCCTCGGCGAGGTGTTCCGCCGCGTCACCGGTAACACCGTCGGCCAATACCTGCGCACCGAAATCGCCGAACCCCTGGGGGCCGAGATCCACATCGGCTTGCCGCGGACCGAACAACACCGTTGCGCCGATCGGGTCGCCAAGCCGCACATTCGCCAGATGCTGGCTGACGTCAACGCCCCCGGCTATCCCAGCTCGCTGGCCGAACACCCGAAGGCCGGACTGGCCGTGTCAATGGGATTCGCGCCGGACGACGAGGTCGGCTCCAACGATCTGGATCTGTGGCGGGAGCTCGAGTTCCCGGGAACCAACGGGCAGGTGTCGGCGCTGGGGTTGGCGACGTTCTACAACGCGTTGGCGCAAGAGAAGCTGCTCAGCCGCCAGCACATGGACCTGGTCCGGGTCTCACAAGGTGGCCTGGACAGCGATCTGGTTCTCGGCCCGCGGGTCGCCGATCATGGCTGGGGCCTGGGCTACATGCTCAATCAGCGCTGCGTCAACGGACCTAACCCGTCGATCTTCGGCCACGGCGGCCTCGGCGGCTCGTTCGGTTTCGTC
>DASXJI010000201.1:0-6024 GCA_036497495.1 Mycobacterium sp. | reverse complement strand
GACGGCACGCCCGACAATCCGCAACGCATCGACGCGATCGCCCGACACAGCTGCTCTTAAATTCCTCTTAATGTTAGTGGCCGGTGCGCCGCGGACCAAATCTGAAGGTACAACTTGTCGCAATCGTGACCAGTGACGCAGGGCCGTAGATCAGCCGTGTTTGGGATGCGGCGCGTTCGCGATCGCATTGTGCGCCCAATTCAACGTCCACTCGGTCGACGGCTGGCCGTCCAGACTCCAGAACTGGGTGGTGGCGTACAGCGCGTGCACCGGTTGGCCGGCGCCGCCGGCCAGGATGTCCAACGTCCTGGGCAGATTCGCCAGGCTGAACGCCTCCGGCGGCGCCGCGCAGATCAGGTCGCCGGCCCCGCAGATCTCGTTGGTCTTGGCGTCGAGCGTGCCGAAACCGCCCGGCCGAGCGCCCGTCATCGTCAAACCGAGGGTGGACAGCACCGGCACCTCGTGCAGGATGATCTCGGCGCCCTCGCCCGGCGGATTGGGGCCGATGACCTGGCCCACCCCTTGCTGGCGGCGCCCATCGGCGATCAACGTCACACCGAGGACCAGGTCGTCATCGACCGGTCCGCGACCATTGCCGATGTCGCTGGCGATGTCGCCGGCGATCACCGCCCCCTGCGAGAAACCCGCCAGCACATAGCTGGTCAACGGGCACTTGACGTTCATGTCCGTCATCGCCTTGACCGCAGCGCGGGTGCCTTCGGCCCGGCTGTCGTTGTAGGAGATCTGCGGGTCGTTGCTCAGCGGATTGTGGAACTGCGCGGTGTAGGGAACAGTGAACGTCTCGACCCGGCTGGAATTGAACTGCTCGGTGATCGGTCGAGTGACGTTGAGCAACAACGCTTTCGGGAATTGGATCGGGTTGAGCGGGTTGTCCTGCAGCGACGATTCCCAGGTCCCGGGAATCGCGATCAGCTGCACGTCTGGGCAGCTGGAGTCTTGGGAGGCCGGCCGCGGCTTGTGCGGGTAGGCGGCACTGCTGGTCGGCGGCACGATGCTGGGCGGTACCGCGCTCGGCGGGGTGTTGCGCTGCCGCAGGACGCCGACCACGGCGAGGATGACCAGCCCGACGACAAGTGCGACCGCGGCGGCCGCGATCAACGCCAGAATGCGGCGACGGCGTTTCCGCCGGGAATTCACAGCCATGGTCTCCCGCTAGCAGAGTCGGTTGATTGCACAGCCGAGCTGCCGTACCGGGCTTGTCGTCAAGGTCCGTCGTACGGGGCCGTCGTGCTTTGCTTCACGGTACCGGTTCGCCGGACCGCCCCCGGCTGACGCGCTAGCGGATCGCCCCGACGATGTCGCCGGACATCGCGCCGAGCTGTGAGCTCCAGGAGCCCCAGTCATTGTTGCCGCCGGTCGGGAAATCGAAGTGGCCGTTGTGGCCGCCGACGCTGCGGTACTCCTGGTAGAAGAACCGGGCGTTACCCATCGCCTCGCCGGCCTGACCGATCATCGCCGCGGCGTCGCCGCCCATGTTCACCGGGCTCCAGACCCAGATCCGCGAGTTGTTCTGCGCCAGCAGCATTGCGTGCACCTCCGGGTCGTGCCACTTCCACCGGCCCAGCTGCGGGGCTCCCCACATGCCGTTGCCGTCGACCCCGCCGAACTGCTGCAGACCCGCGAGGATCGCCCCGTTGGTGGTGGTGTTCGACGGGTACAGGAATCCCGACAGCGAACCGGCGAAGCCGAAGCGGTCGGGGTGGAAGCAGGCCAGTGCCATCGCCGCATAACCGCCCTGGGAGGCGCCGACCGCCCCGTGGCCGCCGGGGGCCAAGCCCTTGTTGGCCGCCAGCCAGTCCGGCAGCTCAGTGGACAGGAACGTGTCCCACTGCTTGCCGCCGTCCCGCTCCCAATTGGTGTACATGCTGAAAGCGCCACCGGCCGGCGCGGCCACCGAGATTCCCTTGCCGGCCAACGTGTTCATCGCGTTACCCGCGGTCACCCAGTTGCTGACGTCGGGCGCGGCGTTGAAGGCGTCGAGCAGATACACCGCATGCGGGCCGCCGGCCAGGAAGGCCACCGGGATGTCTCGGCCCATCGCCGCCGACGGAACCATCAGTGTCTCGTAGCCGGCCGCGCGGGCCGAGCCGCCGTGTCCCACCACGAAGCCCCCGACGGTCAATACGGCGGCGCACAGTAGCCGTAGCAGCATCGACAGACTTCTCATCACTGACCTCGCTTGTCGCTCGACCACCAGTAAGGAGACGGCAGATCGCCCCCGGTTCCGCAAGGTAGCTAATCACACGCGGGAGAACCGGACGCCAGAAACGGCGAACGGCGACGACCTCGCAGGTCGTCGCCGTCAGCCGTGCTGTTATTCGCTCAGGTGTGCTGGCCAGCGGCCGAGGCAGCCGGAGCACCGGCCGGAGCACCCGGGCCGGGACCGGCACCCGGGGTGGCACCGAGAGTCGCCTGCAGGTCGGGCAGCATGGCGTGCAACTGTGCACCCCAATACGGCCAGTCGTGGGTGCCGTTGGCGTCGAAGTGGAACTGCGCGTTGTGACCGCCGGCGGCGTTGTACGCGTCCTGGAACTTGAGGTTGCTGGTGCGCACGAAGCCCTCGAGGAACTTGGCCGGCAAGTTGTCGCCACCCAAGTCGGACGGCTTGCCGTTACCGCAGTACATCCACAGGCGGGTGTTGTTGGCAACCGTCTTGCTGACGTTCAGCAGCGGGTCGTTACGAGCCCACGCCGGGTCTTCTTTCGGGCCCCACATGTCGGCGGGCTTGTAGCCACCGGCGTCACCCATCGCAAAACCGATCAGCGTCGGACCCATGCCCTGTGACGGGTCCATCAGACCGGAAAACGAGCCGACCTCGATGAACTGTGCGGGGTGGTAGTTGGCCAGGTTCAGCGACGAGGCACCGGCCATCGACAGGCCGACCGCGGCACCGCCGGTGGATTTGACCCCTTTGGTGGCCAGGAAGGCGGGCAGCTCGCTAGTGAGGAAGGTCTCCCACTTGTAGGTCTGGCAGCCTGCCTTGCCGCAAGCCGGCTTGTACCAGTCGGTGTACCAGCTGGACTGGCCGCCGACCGGCATCACCAGCGACAGACCGGACTGCAGATACCACTCGAAAGCGGGGGTGTTGATGTCCCAGCCGTTGAAGTCGTCCTGCGCACGAAGGCCGTCGAGCAGATACACGGCGGGCGAGTTGGCGCCACCGCTCTGGAACTGGATCTTGATGTCACGACCCATGGCTGCCGACGGCACCTGCAGGTACTCAACGGGCAGACCCGGCTTGGAGAAAGCGCCAGCGTCCGCGGTCTGGCCCACGACGCCGATCAGGCCCGGCAGCAGCGCCGCTACGGCCGCCCCTAGCGCGAGCCGGCGCGGCAACGTATTTGCCGCACCGCGAAACCTGTCAACAAGACTCATTCTTGCTTTCCTCATTCTTTGTCGGGCCCAACATGGTGGGTCGGACTTCATTGCCCTAATGCCCAGCTTCTTGGTGAACCGCTTCTTGGCTCGCGTCGTTGCTGAGCGCGCCGGCCTGGGTGTCCGGATTTCCGCTAGCCACTCGGAGCTGCATCAATGCCGGACGGGCGCAGCTGTGCTTCCGTAGTCAACCACATCTCGCGGTGCTGACTGACATCGGCGTAGACCCGAAACCGGGCCTCGCGCTGCGGCCGGACCCGCCCAACTCGGCTGCGGATCACCCCGTTGTGAATGTGCCGAGGAGCGGTCGTTCGCCGGTAACGATACATATTGACGGTTGCTGAAAGATATTCGAGAGCCCGTGACGCGCTCACCGGGGGCCGGCCGAATGGCTGACAAAAATTGTTCTGCCGATAACTGTTCTCGGCTGACGGTTGCTTGGTGCTGCCGACCGCTGCGCGGTGCTATGGCCCGGTGGCGGGCAGACCGGTATAGGCGGGCGCGCCCGGCTCGGGCACGGCCAGGCCGCACCTGATGAGTTCGTAACGCGGAACACGGTCGATTCGGTAGCGGGTGAACGACACGGCGTGCACAAGATTCGACAGGAACCGGTGAAAGCCCATCGGAGCGCGCACCGAATTCAGCATCTGCTGGGTCCCTTGGCATTGCAGCGCTGCCTCGGCCTGCGCGACGAACTTCGCGTCGAGGTAGCTCGGCACACCTGGATACCACTTGACCCAGGGCCCGTCGGCGATCACCCAATCCGGGAAGAGGTTCTTGTCGTGACCGATCCGGCCGTGCTGCAATCGGGCGGTGTGGGCCGCCAGTGGGTTGGCCAGCCCGATCTGGTCGATCACCCGGACATCCAGCCCGACATTCATCCCCACCATGCCGAGGTTGGTGAAAAACACTGTGTGCGGCCCCTTTTGGGGTGCCGGCGGCGGCGCACCGTCCGGTGCCGTCCCCGGTTGCTTCGGTGGAATGGGCGGCCCGGCAGGCGGGACGAGGTCCCACTGGTCGTAGTTGCCGGACGGCAGCAGCAGCGCACCCTCCGGGGTGTTGTTCAACGCCACCACCACCGCGCGCATCCGGGGGTAGTCCAGGTAGTCGGCGGCCGTCAGCGGGTGCGCGTGGCCCGTTGCCTGCGCGTAGAAGCGGCGCTCGTCGACGATCCCCGAGTAGGTGACGCGGGTGGCGTCGGCGCCCATCCCGGGGGAATTGGCGGCCCACAGCGACCAGCCTGCGATCGCCATCCACAGCGCGCTCACCGCACCGGCCAGCCAATAGCCGGCCTCCCGGGACAGCCTGGTGCCCTCGGGGAACACCACCGGCACCACCGCCACCGGTGCGAGCAGACACAGCAGTGGGACCAGCAGCACCCGGCCGTGCATGAAATCCCCGCCCTGCCGAATCCAGTACAGCGCCTGCAAAAGCCCGCTGACCAAGATGAACACCACGACGGCGGCCGGGGTCTGCACGGTGCGGGCCAGCGGGCCACCGGCCGCCGGCGACGCGCTGGCTCGCGTGCGGACCTGCTGTCTGCGGGCTGACGCCCAGAGGACCAGGCCCAGCCCGGTCAGCAGGAACGCCGGCACCCACAGCGCGTAAGGCCCATTGAAGTTCGACAGATAGATCAGGCCCTGCGACCATTTGTCGCCGCCCGCATCCTTGGCCAGCGCGGTCCCGGGAAACAGCAAGCCGTAGTAGCCCATTCGGAAAATCTGGTAGCCCACCGGCAACAGCCCGCCGGCCACCACGATCTCCAGCCGGCGTCGACCGTCCTGCACGGCGATCAGCATCATGATCAGCGCCCCACCGCCGATCAGAGCAAGCTCGGGGCGCACCAGGACGCTGCAGCCGGCCACGAAGGCCAGCGCGATGATGAACACTCGCCCGGGCGGCCGCGACCGCTTGGCCTGCGACCAGCAGACCATCATCCACCAGAGCAGCCCGAGGTAGGCCATCACCAGGCCGCTTTCCAGGCCGGACGTGGCGAAGTCGCGTGCCGGCGGCACTGCGATGTAGACCAGCGCACCGGCCGGCAGCATGATCGCGCGCCGGCCCACCAGGCCGGGAGCGAACAACCGACCGGTGCCCAGCATCAGCATCGCCAGACCGGCCAGGCTCAGTCCGAGTGCCAACGCCAGGGCCACATACTCCAATTGCAGGGGCCGTGTCACAGCGCCGGCGGCGTACACCAGATACGTCCACACCACCGAGGTGTTGGCCTCGACCCGCTCGCCCTGATTGAACACCGGGCCGTTGCCGGCCAACAGGTTTCGCACAGTACGCAGCACGATCAGCCCGTCGTCGGCGATCCAGCGCCGCTGCCAAGCGCCCCAACCGAACAGCACGGCGACCACGGCCACACTGGCCCAGAGACTGGCCCGAACCGTCATGTCGTACGGGAAAGCAGGCCGGCCTACCGATTTGAGCACCGGCCAGCGAAACGTGGCCGGTGGGCCTGGGGCGACGTCAGCCGAGGACGACTGCGGCACCGATGGTTCCGATCCAGGCCAGGAACAGCACCTGCAGCACCCGGTCGCGCAGCGCGATGTCCTCGGGCTCGCCGGCCAGGCCGCCGTCGACGTCTACCGCGTAGCGCAGGATCGCGATCGTGAACGGCAC
>DASXJI010000200.1:0-9483 GCA_036497495.1 Mycobacterium sp. | reverse complement strand
GATCATGGCGCGATTGCGTCTTCTTGACGCGGGCTGACCGCATCGCCACCTGCCGGGGCGGGTGGTGGTTTGGTGCGGGATTCCCAGCGCCGCAACGCTTCCCGGCACGGTGATTCGACGAGCGCATAACTCACCGCGGCGATGGCGATACTGAACACCAGCGTCAGCGCCAGCACCTCGGGCAGGTGTCCCCGGAACGAGAACTGACCGATCACCGGGAACACCATCGCCAGCGCGGCAAGGTGCCAGATGAAGATGCCGTACGACCAGCGTCCAAGCGTCACCATCGGGGCGCTGCCCATCAGCCGATGGCTTTCGTCGGGCCGGTCGAGGACCAGCGGCGCCACCAGACCCGCCGCCACCAGCGCCCCCATCGCGGTCTTGACGGTGAATTGCGCGGCGCTGCTCGGAACCAACCCGGCCGGGCCGGCCAGCGGCGAAGCGGCCACCAGGTAGGCCGCCACCACCGCGACGGCGATCACGAGCCGGCGTCGGGCCAGCCGGTGCGGCCATCCGAGCGGGGTGTGGATCCACTCGGCCAGCAGCATGCCCGCGGCGAACCAGGAGAAGAACGCCGGCGGCCACGTCAACGGGTTGACACCGGGCGTAGCGGCGAACGGGATCCAGCCCCAAAACCAGCTCGCGACCGCCAGTACGGTGATCGCCGGCACCCGGGCCCGAACTGGTAACCGCGCCGCGAGCATCGCAAGGATCGGCAACGCCAGGTAAAAACTGACCTCGACCGACAGGCTCCACATCTGAGTCAGTCCAGCGGTCAGCGTCAACGGGACATATACCTGGGTGAGCGACAGATTCGCCAGCCAGACGGTCAGATTCGGGTGATTGCCGTCCGGCAGCAGAGTCAGAATCACCACGACGGCAACCAAATAGGCCGGCATGATGCGGACCACCCGCGAGCGCAGGTAGTGAGCGGTGGACGGACGCGACGCCAGACCGCGCGCGGCCGCGGCATGACTGCGCCACAACAGGAAGCCCGACAACGCGAAGAACACCGCCACCGCCAGATCGAAGCGGCCGAACAGCCGACCGTCGATCCCGCTGGAGTGCCCGGTGTCAAACGCGACGTGGGTGATGACGACTCCGATCGCCGCGCAGGCTCGCATTCCTTCGACGGCGGGCAGGAAGCGGCGAGTGCCGCCGACCTGCTCGCCGGGGTTTACCCGCCGCTCCTGCCCATCGCTGCGCTCTGCATCCTCGCCGGCGGCCGTCATGGTGACAGTCTGCCCGGTGAATGGGGTAAACCCGATTTACCGGGCGCGGGGACATAAAGGGCGACCTTAAATAATGCTGTTAGGGTCGAACGAGTTTTGCTTGGCTGCAGGATCGCAAGCGGGTAGAACCCCAGTTCGCGGGGTTCGGGACGGAACAGGTTTGGTGGCCTGAACCGAACGAGACCAGAAGGAGGTCACGGCCACGTGAACCGAGCAGTCATGTTGCGGATGGCCGCGTGCGGGATCATGGGACTCGGAGCCGCGTTGTTGATCGCCGCGCTGCTGTTGTGGACCTACACCGGTAGCAGGATCACCAAGATTCCGCTCAATCTGGACGCGACGATAATCGGCGAAGGCACTGGGACAGCGGTGGACCCCGCCTCGCTGTACAGCCCGAAGCTCGTGGTTGACAAGAACGTGCCGCTGGTCTCGCAGCAGCAGATCGACGTCGAATCTCCCGCCAACGCCGATGTCGTCACGTTGCAGGTGGGTACCTCAGTTCGGCGCACCGACAAGCAAAAGGATTCCGGCCTGCTGCTCGCCCTAGTCGACACCGTCACCCTCAACCGGAAAACCGCGTCAGCGGTGTCCGACGACACTCACCCCGGCGGCGCGGTGCAGAAGCCGCGCGGGTTCAAGGATGAAAGCCCGGCCACCAACATCGCGTTGCCGCACGAGGGCTTGTCCTATCGATTCCCGTTCCATACCGAGAAGCGTTCGTACTCGTATTTCGATCCGATCGCGCAGAAGGCCTTCGAGGCCAACTACAGCGGTGAAGAAGACGTCAACGGCCTGACCACGTACAAGTTCACCCAGGATGTCGGCTACGACGCCGACGGAAAGCTGGCCGAGCCGATCAGGTACCCGTCGCTGTACGCCGACGATGCGGACAGCAAGGTCACCAACACCGCATACATGTGGGGCCTGCCGGGCGATCCGGACGAGAAGATCACCATGACCCGCTATTACGCGGCGCAACGGACGTTTTGGGTGGACCCGGAGTCGGGGACCATCGTCAAACAAAAAGAGCGGGCCAATCACTACTACGCCCGCGACGCGTTGAAGCCCGAGGTGACGCTGGTCGACTACACGATCACCTCCAACGAGGGGTCCGTCGAGTCGCAAGTCAACGCCGCGCGCGATGAGCGCGACCGGTTGGCGCTGTGGACCCGTGTATTGCCCATCACCTTCACCGCGGCCGGTGTGATCGCGCTGATCGGCGGGCTGTTGCTCGGCTCGTTCAGCTTGCGGACCGAGACCGCGCTGGCCGAACCCGACCTGGACGCAGCCGACCAAGGTGGCTTCTTCGGCCGCGGCGAGTCGCCGCCGGCGCGAGTACCCGGCGCCGAAGCGGAGACCGAGAAGATTCCCACTCCGCCCAAGGACGCCAAGCGAGATCAGGGCCCGTCGAGTTCGGGAGGTCCTTCGACGTCGGGTCCGCCCGACCTGACCTAGCTAGCTGGGCGCGTGCGGGCGGCACCCCACTGGGCTCTGCGCTGGTCCCGTCCCGGGTACGCGCTGGCACTGGCGCTGCTGGTGGTGGCGCCGCTGCTGAGCCCCGGCTATCTTCTGCTGCGAGACGCGGTCTCCACACCCCGGTCCTATCTCTCCGATACCGCCCTCGGGCTGGTTGCGGCGCCACGAGCCACGCCGCAGGATTTCGCGATCGCACTGGCTTCGCGCTGTATCGATGGTGGCCTGGTGGTGAAGGCATTGCTCATCGCTGGATTGTGGCTGGCGGGCTGGGGGGCGGCTCGACTGGTCGCGCAGGTGTTGCCGGAATCTGGTGCCGGCGGCCAATTTTCGGCGATCACACTGGCAATCTGGAATCCCTACGTCGGCGAACGGCTGTTGCAGGGGCACTGGAGTCTACTGCTCGGTTACGGCTGCCTGCCGTGGGTGGCCACCAGCATGCTGACGCTTCGATCAGGCGAAAAGGCGCCCTGGCCAAGCATTTTCGCGCTGGCATTCTGGATTGCGCTGGCCGGGCTTACTCCGACCGGTCTGCTGCTCGCCGCCACGGTCGGGTTGACGTGTGTCGCGGTGCCGGGTACAGGAACCCCCCGCTGGCGTTGCGCCGCGATCGCAATCGCCGATGCGGTGGCGGCCGCGCTACCGTGGTTGACAGCAGCGGTACTGGGTCTGTCGTCGTCGGATCACGCGTGGGGTCGTCCGCCGGGTATTGCCGCGTTCGCGGCACGGGCCGAGCCTGGTCTGGGCACACTCGGCAGTCTGGCCAGCCTTGGTGGGATCTGGAACGGTGATTCCGTGCCAGGCTCGCGGGCAACGCTTTTCGCAGTTCTGTCGGCGGTTGTGCTGCTCGTGGTGGTTGCGACGGGAGTCGTCACGCTCAGGCGTCACCGGACGGCGCTGCCGTTGCTGCTACTGGCCATGGCGTCGGTACTGATACCCGCGGCGATGGCCACCGGCCCGGGTTTGGGAGTCCTGCACACGCTGGTCGACATCGCACCCGGCCTGGGCGTGCTGCGGGACGGGCAGAAGTGGGTCGCGTTGGCGATGCCCGGCTATGCGCTGGCTGCCGCGGGCGCGGTGCTGGCGTTGCGGCGCTGGTTGCGGCCCGCGTCCGCCGCGTTGTTGTGCTGCGCCGCGCTGGTGCTGTCGCTTCCCGATTTGGCTTGGGGCGTAGGGGGAAAGGTCGAGCCGGCGCGCTATCCGAGCGACTGGCCGGCAGTTGCGGCGGCGATCAACCGAGAGCCCGCTGAGGTCGCTGTGTTGCCGGCCGACACCATGCGCCGATTCGCCTGGTCCGGTCCGGCGCCGGTGCTGGATCCGCTGCCGCGCTGGCTGCGCGCTGACGTCCTGGCCACGGGCGACCTGACGATTTCGGGGGCGACGGTTCTCGGTGAGGGAAACCGGGCCCGCGATGTGCAGCAGCTACTGCTGGCCGGTGGCGATTCGGCCGATCTCCATCGGGCGGGCGTGGGATGGCTGGTGGTCGAGTTGGGCACACCCGGCGATATGGGTACGGCCGCAGAGACATTCGGCCGTTTTCCGGTGGCTTACCGCGGACGCGACCTGGTGTTGTATCGCGTCGGCGGCGCAACAGCCGGTGCGTCGACGGGCCGGCGGACGACGGTCGTGATCGCGCACCTGGCATGGCTGGCCATGCTAATCGCCGGAGGGGTCGGCGCGACGGTGACTAGTCGGCGGCAACGGACTGGTTCGGCGGCCACGTAGACGTCACCGCCACACCACCCCGGTGACGCGGTTGCCGGCGACGACCGACTCCAGCACTGTACGCATCGCGTCCGCGCTTTGCTTCCAAGAGAATTCGGCGCTACGCGCTTGGGCCTTAGCGCCGAGCTGATCGCGCAGCACCGGATCGGTAAGCAACTCCTGAAGCCGACCCACCAGTTCGTCGTGGCCGTCGACCAGCACGCCGGTCACTCCGTCGATGATCGAGTCGGCCAACCCGCCGGACGACCGGTAACCGATGGTGGGCACCGCATGCTGGGCCGCCTCGATGACCGCCAGACCCCAGCCTTCTTTGCGTGACGGCAGCACGTGCACCCAAGCCTGTTGCGTGACATGGTGTTTGGCAATGTCGTCGACGTGCCCGTGAAATGTCACCGCGTCGCTGATGCCCAGCCGCGCCGCGTGATCGGTCAGCCGACTAGACCACCACCCGCCGCCGACGATGTCGAGATGCAGATCGGGTATCGACGGTCGCAGCCGGGCGACAGCGGTCAATGCGTCTTCAATCTGCTTGTGCGGCACCAGCCGTGACAGCACCAGCACCCGCGGCGTCGCCGCCCGCGGGCCAGTCAACGACGAGGCAGGGGCCTCGTCGAGACCGTTGCGCACCACGGCAATGCGCTCGGTGTCCACCCCCAGGCCGACCAAGTCGCGGGCCGACGGCAGTGACACTGTCACATACTGATTGCGGCGATGCAGCTTCGGCGACAACCACGATTCGACGAACCAGCCGAGCCTGCTGAAGAACCAGCCCGCCACCGGCCACTGCTCGCGATGGCAGTGGTGCACCAGCACCGCGACCCGACCGCCGTAGACCAGCCGGGCCAGAAAAGGCAAACCGTTCTGGGTGTCGACGACCACGTCCGGTCGCACCCGTCGCAGCGGCCCGATGCCCAGCCTGGCCGCCGCCATCGCCAACAGCGCCCACACGTAGACCGAGTACCGCCCGCCCGCCCGACAAATTCGCACGCCGTCGATGACTTCGCGCCGCGCCGCGCCTGGGTAGCGCGCGGTCCGCAGCGTGACGTCGACGCCGGCAGCGGCCAGCTGGGCGCCGATGCGCTGCAGGTAGGTCTCACTCCCGCCGCCCTGGGGGTGCCCGGTATCGCGCCAGCACAAAAGCAGCACCGTGCGCACACCAGACATCCGGACAGCGTAGCGATGCGGGGGCTTTAGGGTTGGCCGGTGGCGGTGACTGACCTGTTCGCGCGGCGGGCGACGTTGCGCCGCTCGGTGCGGCTGCTGTCGAGCTTTCGCCACGAGCAGCCCGCCCCGGCCAGGTTCTACGGCCCGCTGGCCGTCGACACCGCGGACATGGTCGGCGACCTCTGGCGGGGCATCCACGGCGCGCGTCCGGTCGGTCGCAGCCTGCTCGACGTCGGTGGCGGGCCCGGATACTTCGCGACAGCCTTCGCCGACGCCGGGGTCCGCTACATCGGCGTGGAGCCGGACCCGAGTGAAATGCATGCTGCGGGGCCGGTTTTGGCGCGTGAAAAGGTCACGTTCGTCCGTGCGTCGGGCATGGCGCTGCCCTTCGCTGACAACAGCGTGGACATCTGCCTGTCCTCCAACGTCGCCGAGCACGTGTCGCGGCCCTGGCGGCTCGGCGGCGAGATGCTCCGCGTCACCAGGCCCGGCGGCCTGGTCGTGCTGTCCTACACGGTCTGGCTCGGGCCGTTCGGCGGCCACGAGATGGGCCTGACCCACTACCTCGGCGGGCCGCGGGCCGCCGCGCGCTACGCCCGCAAACACGGCCAACCGGCCAAAAACAACTACGGGTCGTCGTTGTTCGCGGTGTCGGCCGCGGAAGGCCTGGACTGGGCCGCGAGCACCGGGGCGCTGATCGCCGCCTTCCCCCGCTACCACCCAAAATGGGCGTGGTGGCTGACGGCTGTGCCGGTGCTGCGCGAGTTCCTCGTCAGCAATCTTGTGTTGGTGCTCCGGCCGCACTAATGAAACGTGTTCTCGTTTCGCTGCGGCTTGGGTAGGGTGGCGGCCATGAGCCACGTCACAACGGAGCAAGCTACAACGGAGTACGACAAGCTTTTCATCGGCGGCAAGTGGACCGAGCCGTCGACGTCCGAGGTCATCGAGGTGCACTGCCCGGCCACCGGCGAGTACGTCGGCAAGGTGCCACTGGCGGCAGCAGCCGATGTTGACGCTGCGGTTGCCGCGGCCAGGGCCGCATTCGACAGCGGTCCGTGGCCCTCGACACCGCCGAAGGAGCGGGCGGCGGTCATCGCCGGCGCGCTCAAACTGATGGAGGAGCGCAAAGACCTCTTCGTCAAGCTGCTCGGCGACGAAACCGGCCAGCCGCCGATGTCCGTCGAGACCATGCAGTGGATGAGTGGAATTGCCTGCCTGAACTTCTTCGCCGGGCCCGCGGTCGACCAGATCAAGTGGCAGGAAGTCCGCAACGGCGGCTACGGGCAGACCATCGTCCATCGTGAACCGCTCGGCGTGGTGGGCGCCATCGTGGCGTGGAACGTGCCGCTGTTCTTGGCGATCAACAAGCTGGGCCCGGCGCTGCTGGCCGGTTGCACGGTGGTGCTGAAGCCGGCCGCCGAAACACCGCTGAGCGCGAACGCTTTGGCGGATGTGTTCGCCGAGGCCGGGCTACCCGAGGGCGTGCTGTCGATCGTCCCCGGCGGTATCGAGACCGGGCAGGCGCTGACGTCCAACCCCGAGATCGACATCTTCTCGTTCACCGGAAGCTCGGCCGTCGGCAAGGAGATCGGCAAGCGCGCCGCCGAAATGCTCAAGCCGTGCACCCTGGAACTCGGCGGAAAGTCGGCAGCCATCCTGCTCGAGGATGTCGACCTGGCCGCCTCCGTCCCGATGTTGGTGTTCTCCGGAATCATGAACACCGGCCAGGCCTGTGTGGCCCAGACCCGCATCCTGGCACCACGCTCTCGCTACGACGAAATCGTCGACGCAATAGGCAATTTCGCGGCCTCGCTTCCTGTCGGTCCGCCGTCGGACGCGGGCGCGCAAATCGGCTCGCTGATCTCGGAGAAGCAGCGGGCCCGCGTCGAGGGATACATCGCCAAGGGCATCGAGGAAGGCGCCCGACTGGTGACCGGCGGCGGGCGTCCCGAAGGCCTGGACAACGGGTTCTACGTCCAACCGACCGTGTTCGCGGACGTCGACAACAAGATGACGATCGCGCAGGAAGAGATCTTCGGTCCCGTGCTGAGCATCATTCCCTACGACACCGAAGAAGACGCGATCAAGATCGCCAACGACTCAGCGTACGGGCTGGCCGGTAGCGTTTGGACCACCGACGTGCCGCGCGGCATCAAGATTTCCGAGCAGATCCGGACCGGCACCTATGCGATCAACTGGTACGCGTTCGACCCGTGCTGTCCGTTCGGCGGTTACAAGAACTCCGGCATCGGTCGCGAGAACGGGCCCGAGGGCGTCGAGCACTTCACCCAGCAGAAGAGCGTGCTGATGCCGATGGGCTACACCACCGACGCCTAGCGGCCGGCGACCGTCTCGCCAGCGTGGCGCTGTTCGGCCAAGCTTCCGCACTACGGCGGCGTCGCCGTCGCGGACGAAAGGGGCGAGTCCTGGACGCTTTTCCGTACCGCCAGACATGTTGTCGGAGAAGGTCTTCGCCGGACGAGAACTAGGCCGACCACATCAACCCTCGACCGCGAACAGGCCCCACTCGCCTGCCACCCCCTTGAGGCTGTGCTTGCCGCGAGTGGCAAAACTCAGGCCCGACCCGGCGACCAGATCGACGACGATGCGCGACACCAGCACCTCGCCCGCCGCAGCCGCTGCTGCCACACGCGCGGCGATGTGGACCGCGATGCCACTGATGTCGTCGTCGCGCAGCTCGACCTCGCCGGTGTGTACGCCCGCCCGCACCTCGAGGCCCAAGCTCCGCAGCACGTCGCGGATCGCCATCGCACACCGGATCGCGCGGGCGGGTCCATCGAACCGGGCGAGGAAGCCGTCGCCTGTGGTGTTGACCTCACGGCCGTGGAAGCGTGCGAGCTGGCGCCGGACCTGGGTGTCGTGCCTGCCGAGCAGCTCCTTCCATCGCTCGTCGCCAAGCTCGACCGCGCGCTTCGTGGAGTCGACGATGTCGGTAAACAGCACCGTGGCCAGGACGCGCTCGACCGCAGGCAGCGGCCGGACGCCGGTAAGGAACTCCTCGATCTCATCGAGCACGGTATCGGCGTCGCCCGTAAAGAAAAGGTGGTCGTCGCCGTCGACTTCCACGAACTTGGCCCCGTGGATACGGTCGGCGAGGTAGCGACCCATCTCGAGCCACACCATCCGGTCGGTCCGCCGGTGGAGCACGAGCGTCGGCACCTGGATCGCGGGCAGCACGTCGCGGATGTCCAGCTGCGGATAAAGCGCGAAGATGTTGCGGACCATGCCCGGGCTCGCGGCCATCCGCTGTAGCCGCGCCCACCACCGCCGAAAATCGGCGTCGCCCCGCCGGCTCGGAGCCCATGCGCCCAGTCCGACGCCCTCACCCCAGCCATTGGAACTCACCTCGACCAACTCCGACAGCTGCTCCTCGGTGACACCCAGCGGGTAGTCGGGCGCTCGCAGCAGGCGGGAGAACGTGCCGTATAGGACAAGCGCATTCACGCGGTCGGGATGGCTGGCCGTCATCAGCAGCGCCATCGTGCCACCCTCCGAAACGCCCACGAGGTCGGCGCGTTCACATCCGGCCGCGTCCATGACGGCGCGTAGGTCATCGACGGACTCTTCCAACGTCGGCGCTTGCATCACCGGATCCGAGAGGCCAGTGCCCCGTTTGTCAAAGGTGACGACGCGACGGAAGGACGCGAGCCGCGAGTAGAAGTGGACGACCGATGGCTCCTCCCACATGATGTCGAGGTGGGAGATGAAGCCGGGCGCGACGACGAGATCGGGCCCTTCTCCGGTCACCGAGAACGCGATATTCAGGCCGCCGCTCTTGGCATAGTGAATGTCCGGCACCCTGCCTGCGACGTTCATGGTCGAACCTTACGCCGCGTGCGCCACGCGTAAGCGCGCCAGACGGTCCGCC
>DASXJI010000199.1:0-3214 GCA_036497495.1 Mycobacterium sp. | reverse complement strand
CGGCGGCGAATTCTGTCGCGGGCGCGTAGTGATCACCTGCGAGTCGCCGTTCATTCCGTGGATCCCGGATCTTTTCGGCCGCAGGGACTTTCGCGGCCCCGCTATCCACGCTTCGATGCCCGAGACCGATTTCGACCCGGCCGGCCGGCGCGTTGCGGTGATCGGGCCCGATGCCGGCGCCGGTGAACTGATCGACCTGATGGCCCGTTCGGCGGCGGGGGTCAAGGTCTTCCCGCTTTCCCCGCGGCGAATCGTCCCGCGGTGGCGGCGCACCGTGCGCTTCACCCATCGCCGCCGCATTCAGGTGATCACCTCGCCGATCGACGAAGTGACCGCTGCGGGTGTCCACACCGCCGACGGTGTGCATCACGATGCCGACGCCGTCGTCTACGGCACCGGCTTCGCCGTGCGCGCCGGACTCCCCCACGACACCCTGGTCGGCGCCCGAGGCGTAAGCATCCACCAGGCCTGGGTCGACGGCGCCGAGCCCTACTTCGGGGTGGCGCTGCACGGCTTCCCGAACTACTTCACGGTCGGCGGGCCGGACTCCGGCACAGCGATGCGCTACGTCGTCGAATGCCTGCAACTAATGGGGCGGCACAGTCGTATCGAAGTGCGGCGCAGCGCGCAAAGCGTGTTCAACGAGCGGGTCCACCTGCGCCGACCTTCGCTCCGACTGGACGCCTCGGCGTTCGACCTCTCGTCGTTCGGTGGTGCAGACGAGCAGACGTACGAAGGTCCGGCAACCCTGACCACCGCCGATACCTGCGCACAGGTGCGCGTGCGACTGGCCGGTCACGTGGATCCGATCGACGGCCAATACCATTGGCAGGGAACCATTTTCGACGAGATGCTAACTGACCTCCTGACGAAATCGCGCACGGTGGACCTGGCGGTGGGAGATCTGAGCGCCTCGGCGCGCATCACCGAGAAAACGCCTCAGGGCACGCACTCGATCGCGGGTGTTGGTGCGCCGCCGTTTCACCTGCCCGCCGTCGAACTCGCCGCGCCGCAGGGGTAGGTCCGGGCGTAGTCTCGTCTCAATGGACCGTGCTAGCGGGGTTGCCCGGGCGGGCCGATGGGTACATCTTCAATGGTGGCGAGTGCAATGCCGAAGGACAGCAATACGCTCAACGTGGTCGCGGTCGGCGCCTCCGCCGGCGGGGTCGAGGCACTGACCCGGTTCGTGGCGGGCTTGCCTCCTGACCTGCCGTACGCGGTTCTCGTCGCGCTGCACCTGCCAACTCGCGCGCCCAGCGTGCTGGCCCGCATTCTGGACCGCAACGGGCCCCTGCCGGCGGCGGAAGCCTCCGACGGGGCGCCGTTGGAACCGGGCACCATCCGCGTCGCGGTTCCGGATCGCCATTTGCTGGTGTACGACCACCGGGTAGCGCTGTCGCAGGGGCCGACCGAAAACCGCCACCGGCCCGCGATCAACTCGCTGTTCCGGTCGGTGGCCGTGTCGATCGGCCACCGCGCGGTGTCGGTGCTGTTGTCCGGCGTGCTCGACGACGGCACGTTGGGCAGCGCCGCTATCCGGTCACGCGGAGGCACAACCATCGCCCAGTCACCGCGCGATGCGCTGTTCCCCGCGATGCCGCGCACCGCCATCGAAGCCGGTGTGGTCGACCACCAGGTGGCCGCCGGCGACGTGGGCGCATTGCTCATGCGTTTGGCAGATCGGACCTTTGAGGAGCCGAAAATGAACCACGATGCCAGCATGGACCTGGAAAACCGCATTGCCATGGCACGGCGGTTCTCGACCGACTTCAACACCGAAGATCTCGGCTCACCCTCCGGATACACCTGCCCGGACTGCAACGGCGGCCTGATCGACGTCAGCGAGGGCAACTACCGTTGCCACGTGGGCCACGCCTGGACGGCCGATGCATTGCTTGAGGCCCGCGACAGCGAGGTCGACGGTGCGCTGTGGGTCGCCATGCGCAGCCTGCAGGAAAAGGCCAAGTTATCGCGCCGACTTGCCGGACAGGTCGATGCCGGGATCCTGCGCGATCGATATCAGGCGATCGCCGACGAGACGGAGCATGCAATGTCGGTTCTGGGCGCCCGGTTGTCGGACTTCTATACCCAACATGAGGAGTCGGGTGGCTAGGCCGGTCAGCCAATTGGCGGTTGTCCCGGGAACCGTCGGCACTGCCTCCCTGCTCACTGTCAAAGGTGTCCTTGACTCCAGCACCTACCTGAAGCTGCGTGACGCCATCATCAAGGCCGCGTTAGACGAACCGCGAGCAGTGCTTGTCGACGTCAATGGCCTCCACGTACCGACAGTCTCCGCGTGGGCGGTTTTCACCAGCGCACGCTGGCACGTCAGCACCTGGCCCGACATTCCGGTCGTGCTGATCTGTGGGCAGACCCGACGACGGACCGCGATCGCAGGCACCGGTGTGACGCGCTATGTCCCGGTGCACGCCTCCCTCGAGACGGCATTGGCGACTCTCAGTGACAACGGACGATGTGCACGACGGCGGGTTCGTGCGGAATTCCCCGCCGCACTTGCCAGCCTGCACTTGGCCCGCGCGATGGTCGCCGAGACCCTCAACGCCTGGTCCCATGGCGCACTCACCCCGGTGGCGACGGTCATCGTGAATGTGTTTGTCGAGAACGTCTTGCAGCACACCACATGCGCGCCGGTGGTGGTGCTGGAGTCCAACGGCACCTGGGTGAGCATCTCGGTAAGGGACAGCAGCGCGGCACCGGCTGTGCACCACGAGGATCCCTACCGCGGCGGGGACCCGGTGTCGGGATTGGCTATCGTCGCGTCGGTGTGCCGTGCCTGGGGCAGCATGCCCACGTCTGCGGGTAAGGCGGTGTGGGCGGTCATCGGGCCCGAAAATCGGCTGTGACCGCGAGTAGGGTTCAGTGCGCGACAAATCGTCGGCGGACGGGACGGAATGAGAACAACGACGGACGAGTCGTTCGAGGCCCTGCTGCGGTACATGCGGGATTCGCGAGGATTCGATTTCACTGGCTACAAACGCACCACGCTGGTGCGACGGGTTCGCCACCGTATGACCCAGGTCGGCCAGGAGACTTTTGACGAGTATCTCGATATGTTGCAGGCCAGCTCCGAAGAGTTCTCGGCGCTGTTCAACACCATCCTCATCAACGTCACCACGTTCTTCCGCGACCCGGACGCGTGGGAGTACATCGCCGCCGATGTCATTCCGCGCCTGCTGGCCGAACGTGTTCCCGA
>DASXJI010000198.1:0-3735 GCA_036497495.1 Mycobacterium sp. | reverse complement strand
GCACGCCGAAGCTACGGCATTTACCACCCAGGATCTGATGCCTCTCATACAGATCGACCTCGTAGCCGCGCTCTGCCAGTTCGTGCGCCGCGGTCATGCCTCCCGGGCCGCCGCCAAATACCGCTACACGCCGCCCGAAGTCGGACACTTTGGTTGCCATTCCATCCTCCCCGGCTTGAACCGCGCGATCAATTGCTAACAACCCACCACTACCGATCCTCATGCAGGTGCACTTCACGCGCGGGCGCTCAGACGTCAGAGCCGCGCACTGTGGGCAAAGCCCGGCTCGGCGAGGGAACCTGCTGTGCGATTCGTCGATCTCAGTTGCCCGCTCCGCGTTGACGCGCCTGCGCCGGACCCGATGCTCGAAATTTCACCGTGTTCCGGAATAACACGTTAGCACAAATCACAATCTTTGTGTCAAGGCCGCCTCCGGCTTGCCTGCCTCGATCCCCGCACGGGGTGGGTACTTTTGTCTGGCCACCAGCGGGGACTTCCAATTGGCCATTGACACAATCGGCCATGAAGCACACATTGCCGGCCAGTGAGGCCGCGTGACCGGAGCTGCCATTGATCGCCCGGCAGACCCGATTCCTTGATCTTTGCCATGCCGCAACTCCGCTCAGGCGCCCCGATGTTGACGACGGTTGAAGCCACCCCGTCGCCTTGGCCTGGGTTTGGATCGTCGTCAACACCAGATCGGACCTCAGCGCATGGCCACCTCGCGGAGGGCATCACCCCTCTCCAGCGCAGCCGCCATGAATTCGCGTGCCGCGCTCTTGATTGAGTGTTGCAGCCTCAGCCTTTTTTGCGTCGGCCGACATACTGGAATTAGCTGTGGTCACATCATCACCCGACCGCCGACACGAGCGGCCGCACAAGAGCCCTTCGCGTACGACCCATCTCCGTCATGAGTCTCCAATCATGTTGCTGGACAATCACATCAGCAGATCCAAGCGGACTCGGATCGCCGTGCTATGTCCGGTTCTTTCGAGATCGCCTGGAGGGTCAGCCAAACAAGGGCGAATGCTTCTTATAGTGGACACATAGGCACGTAGTTGTGTCAAAGTATCAAGGGGTGCTTACCACCGGCAACTACGATTTGCGCTACCGCGCTAGTAAAACCGGGGCCGACCCACTGAACGGATAGGATGCGTCGACGACGATACGAAAGGTCGGCCACGACATGGCCCTGGGGCGACAGCTGCGCACCACTGCAAGTCCCGAGGAGCAGGGCGAAAGAATTCTTGAGGCGGGCTACGCCGAATTCTCGACCGTCGGCGTCCGTCGGGCAAACATGGAGCTGATCGCCCAGCGGGCGGGGGTGAGTCGAAGCACGCTCTACCGACGCTTCCCCAGCAAAGAAGCATTGTTATCCGCAGTCATCAGCGAGACGTCGACCTTGATGATTAATCGACTTGCGGAAGAATCGCAGGGGCCGTCGCCTCAAGAGACCGCGGTCAGGGCAACTCTCGCAGTCGTCCGATACTGCCGGGAGAGCGCCCTCATCCAGCAGTTGATCTCTTCCGATCCCGAACTGTCGGTAGGCTTCTTCGGCTTCAGCAATCCGGGAATGGAATCTGTTCTGGATGCGGTCACCCGCGTCGGTGCCGACCTTCTCCGTGCGGCCGGGGCGAAGATGCCCGCCCACGATCTTCGGCTGGCGGTCGAGTTAGCCGTCCGGGTCACCACCTCGATCGTCGCGGTCCCATCGGCGTGGGTCGACATTGACGACGTTGAGTCGGTTCGTCGATTCGCGTCAGTATTCATCGCCCCGGCCATCTGGTAGCAGCAGCTCGCTCCAACGGCGCGTCTACCTCGTTGGGGAACCCGCGGTCCGCGGCCGATACTCGGGGCGGACGCAGCATTCACAGACACAGCGGAGCGGCGCTGAGGATGAGCTGCCAGGCCGCGATGCCGCTCGCGGCGAGGGCGGCGGTCAACACCGTGCTCGACCGCATTGCATGCAACGAACCGACTCCGCTTGGCCAGTCGTTCGTCGGATCGAACATCAGCATTGGCCGTCGTTACGGCACGATTCAATTGGCCCACAGCGACGACACCCCGCGGTCGTTCTACGTCGGCGGCAAGATGGCGGCGACCATCAAGGTGATGGGCAACCGGTTCAGCCACTCTGGCACCTGATCGACGCGGAGCGCACCGACATTTTCGATGTCTTCGTCCGCCAGCAGCACGTCGACGAGTGGCGACGCTGCGACGATTGGTCCTTGCGGTGGCTGCGACTCCGTCACGGGGCAGGCGCCACTGTTAGAGGCCCGCCGGTCGCGAGTTTTCCGCCGGCAGTTAGCAACCCGTCCACCACGATCCCACCGACAACAATCCACGCGAACGTCTTCTTGCCCGCCTCAGCTAGGTCGTGGCCGATCTGCGGCCATGGCGATTGCCCGCCCTGCTGCGACTTTTGGGTCGATACCGGCGGTGCCGGCGCGTCTGGCCGATCCCACTCGAACGCAGGTGGTTGCTGCACTGGACTGATTGAAAACCCAGGTGGTGAAGGATCTTTCAACCACGGAGGGAGGTCGGCCGGATCGGCGAACTGGTTCGGCGGAAGCGGTGCCGGCAGGGGATGCCCTGGAGCTGGCGGTGTGGCCGTCATCGGAGGGTGGTCAAGTAGCGGTGGTAGCTGCGGCGGGTCGTTTACGAACGGCAACAGTGGTAAGTGAACTTTCGGATTCTTCCCGGCTCCGGGAAAAATCGCCTCGACGGTTGGGCCGCTCGATTTACTATCCGGGCGAACGCTGATTTCGGTGCCGTCGTCCAATACCTCCCGGGGCCATATCTCCTGGCGACGGCAGATCGCGGCCATTTTTTGCAAGCCAGTCCCAGAACTGTTGTATCTTCTCCGGCGTATCCAGCTGCTTCAGCGCATCCCGGACATCTTGCGCATTATGGGGATGGCAGCTTCTCCCACGGTTTGTCCGCGCTCGGCCCAGGCGGTGGCGCCGGATCCTGCTTGAAGGTGTGGTTATCGACGGCACGGATTTTGGGTTGTGCAGGCTGCGTCGGCGCCGGCGGGGTCGTCGGGCTTTGTGGGAACGTGTCGCGAATCCCAACTACGGCCGCGGTGACTTTGCCGGCAACTTGTTGATCGATAGCGACAAATTGTTCCGCACGCTGCCGAATGTTGGCGGCGAGGGCTTCCGCCTGGGCTTGGCGTGCGGCACGTTGCGCGGCCGAGCCTCCCGTGGACCGATCAAAAACTGACCCTTCTTCATCCACTTCGAATCCAGCAGAGTTACGTCCTCGACTGCGTACTGCAGCCGAGATCGGGCAGCAAAGAGATCCGAGGCGCCGCTGCGGGCAACTTTGGCGGCCGTCTGCAGCTGATCGCCTGCAGCGCCGGTCGCGATCATGTCGGTATGAGTAGCGGCGCGTAACGCGTCGGCCGCTTTGCCTTGCCAATCAACCGACGACGCATCGCGCCAGACTTGGCTAGCCAGACCGTAGTTGCGCTCGGCGGTGGCTTCCCAATACTCGGCCGCATCCGTGAGATGTTCAGTGGGCCAATCCAGCAGCTGTGAAAGGCTGGGAAGGGTTACGACACCCGCCATCATTACACGATGGCGGGTGAATCGGTCACGGCGGCTAGTTCGCTGACCGCGTGAGAGTCATGGGCGGTGTGGCGGGTATTGGCATCGGTGACATGCTGTGCGCGCATATCGACTCGAGTGGCCAGGTCCGCTGTAAAGATTGCGACATCGGCGTGGGCAGCAT
>DASXJI010000197.1:0-6284 GCA_036497495.1 Mycobacterium sp. | reverse complement strand
TTCCAGGCGGTTCAGCAACGGATGGCCGACGGTTTTATCGACCTGGAGGCGATCCGCTGGACCACCTGGCATGCGGCCTGGCTGATCGCCGAGGGACGGCCTGCAGACCGTGCGGCACGAGTCGCGAAATTCTGGGCGGCCAAAGCCGGAGCCCGTATCGCCGCCACCGCTCAGCACGTGCACGGCGGGATCGGGATCGACACCACCTATCCCTTGCATCGCTACTTCTTGTGGGCCAAACACAACGAACTCACCTTGGGGTCAGCCACTCAACAGCTGGTTCACCTTGGCAGCACATACCCGGAAGGACGGCGATGACGACCGCCAAATCCCGCACCGACACCCTGCGTTGGAGCGACATCGAGGTGGGCGACGAGGTCACTCCGCTGGAGGTCGCAGTCACCACCACGATGATCGTGGCCGGCGCGATCGCGTCGCGTGACTTCATGCCGGTGCACCACGACCGCGACTACGCCAACAAGCAGGGCTCGCCCAACCTGTTCATGAACATCCTGACTTCCAACGGCTACTGCGTGCGCTTCCTGACCGACTGGGCCGGGCCCGAGGCAATGATCACCAAGCTGGCGATTCGCCTTGGCGTGCCGTCGTATCCGGACGACCCGCTTCGTTTCACCGGCAGCGTCACCGGCAAGGCCGAAGGACCAGCCGGCGAGAACTTCCTCGAAGTGACTTTCCAGGCGGCCAACAGCCTCGGCAATCACGTCTCCGGCACCGCCGTCGTGAGCCTGCTCGACGGGGCCCTGGCATGAGTGCATCGCCGTCGAAACTGGCCGGGAACACCGCCATTGCCGGCATCGGCCAGACCGAGTTCTCCAAGGAATCCGGCCGCAGCGAGCTGCAATTGGCGTGCGAATCGGTCAGCGCCGCACTCGACGACGCCGGGCTGTCACCCGGTGACGTCGACGGCATGGTGACGTTCACCATGGATTCGAGCGACGAGATCGACGTCGCTCGCAACGTCGGTATTGGCGATCTGAATTTCTTCTCGCGCGTCCCGCACGGTGGCGGGGCGGCCGCCGGAACAGTCGCGCATGCCGCCATGGCGGTCGCCGCCGGAGTCGCCGATGTGGTGGTGTGCTGGCGCGCCTTCAACGAACGGTCCGGATTCCGCTTCGGGGGCAGCGGGCGCACCAGCGCGGAGACCCCGCTATTCATGGCGCACTACGCCCCGTTCGGATTGCTCACTCCCGCAGCGTGGGTCGCGCTGCACGCTCAGCGCTACATGTCGACCTACGGGGTGACCAACGAGGACTTCGGCCGGATCGCCGTGGTCGACCGGGCCCATGCGGCCACTAACCCCGACGCGTGGTTCTACGAGCGGCCGATCACTCTGGAAGACCACCAGAATTCGCGGTGGATCATCGAACCGGTTCTGCGACTGCTGGATTGTTGCCAGGAGAGCGACGGCGGGGTCGCGCTGGTCGTCACCAGCGCCGAGCGCGCCCGAGACCTGCGTCAGCCCCCGGCCGTCATCTCCGCGGCCGCGCAGGGCGCAGCCTACAACGGCGAGATGATGACCAGCTACTACCGCGAGGAGATCACCGGGCTACCTGAGATGGGCGTGGTCGCCGACAAGCTCTGGCTCGATTCCGGGCTCAAGCCGCAAGACATCCAAACCGCGTTCATCTACGACCATTTCACGCCGTTCGTGTTCACCCAATTCGAGGAACTCGGATTCTGCGGGCGCGGCGAAGCCAACGACTTCGCCACCGTGGAGCGATTGTCGCTGGGCGGCGAATTGCCGATCAACACGAACGGCGGGCTGCTCGGCGAGGCCTACATCCACGGGATGAACGGCATCACCGAGGGCGTGCGCCAAGTCCGTGGAACCTCGCACAACCAGGTCGTCAACGTCGAGCACGTCCTGGTCACCTCGGGTACCGGTGTGCCGACCAGCGGGCTGATCCTCGCCGGCGGGTAGGCAGCGCCTTTATGACCCAAGCCACCGCAGCCGATACCCGCGAGCTGATCGTGGAGTCCGCGTATGCCTGCTTCCGCAAGCAAGGAATGCAGAAGGCAACGATCGTGGATATCGCCAAGGCGGCCGGCGTTTCCCGCAGCACCATCTACGAGTACTTCCGCGACAAAGCCGCCATCGTCGAAGCGTGTGCCGAACATACCTCCGAGCAGTTCTATCGGCAGATGTCCCTGGCCATGGACCGGGGTGGGTCGCTGGAGGATAAGCTCAGCCGCGCAGCGGTGTTCGTGACCCAGGCCCGACGGGTGATCGCCTCCGAGAAGTACTTCGACGAAGAAGCAATCAGCCTGCTGCTCACCAAGGACGCCGCGGTCTTGCTGCGCGAATGCGTCGACTTCCTCGCTCCGCACCTTGCCGCGGCCAGGATCACCGGCGAGGTCCGCAAAGACCTCGACATCCAGTCGGCAGGCGAATGGTTCGCCCGAATCCTGTTCTCGCTGTTCAGCACACCGTCGTCGACCCTGGACATGGACGACCCCGACGTCGTCGCCGACTTTGTCCGCGCGCACGTGGTCCAAGGGTTCGCCAACGAGCGCCCGCGCCCACGCCGCGTGGTCAACCCCTAGCAACTTTGCAGGGGCGTCCGGCGGCGTCACGCCTGATCATGCGGGCTTCTTCAAGCCCGGATAGCCAACCCTGCATGGGCCACCAGCCCCAGCGCCGGTGAAAGATTCGCGCATTCCGCACGATGTCGTCGACATGCTGAACGGGCGGATCGGCGGTGGGATGGAACTGGTGGAATGCGTGCGCCCCGCCCACCCAGTGCATCGATATACCCCGTGCTGCGGCACATTGCGCGAAGTCGGTGTCTTCGCCGCCGTAGCCGCGATACCGCTCGCAGAAGCCACCGATCTTGGTCCAGGTACTCGCGGTGACGGCGAATGACAGTGACCAGAACAGTGCGTAGTCGGTCGTCCGAAGAACCTCGTCGCCAGGCGGATTCGGTCGCGCGGGATGCGGATCGATGTGCGCCCGTAGATCGTCGAGCAGATAACCTCGGGGTCCCGGCGGAGACAGGTATGTCACAGGCCCGCACAGCAGGGCGTCGGCGTATCGCGGCTGTTCGGCCGTGTCGTGATACCGACCGATCAACTCGCTATCAGGGATGCAGTCGACATCGAGGAATACCAAGAGCTCGGCGGCCCTTCGCAGCGCCGCGGCCGCGCCTTGATTACGGCCGTGCGCGACCGGTAAGGGCTCGGCGACACTCAGATCCACGACGCAGGCCGGTGAGCCCTCATCGGCGACGATCTCGGCTACCTGCAGATCGCCAAGTGCGACAACGATGTGCATATCCGGCTGCCGCATGCTGCGCGCCAATCCTTGCAGCTGACGGCGCAAGTGGGGGCCGCGTCCGCGTACGGTCGTAATGACGGCGGTCTTCATCGCGCGGTCACCATCGCGCAGCGTTCCGCTGTCCGTTCGATCGCCCGTGCGGCACGTGACGCCGCGCCCGCCACCTGCCAGCGGCTCCATTTTTTCGGGTCGCCGGCCAGGGCTTGCGCGATCAGCCCTGGCCAGGCCCGAACATCGGGCCAGCTCTGCGCGACGGTTGCCAACCGGCGTCGGCGCAGGACCTCCGCAGTCGCCGCCTGCTCATCGTATGGACGCGGCTGGGCGATCACAACGGCGTGTCGTTTGGCCGCAGCGATGTCGGCGACGGCACTTTGGCCAGCGTGCGTGACAACCACATCAGCGGCACAGATCTGCTGCCACGGATCGTCGACCCAACGCCCGTCGGTGCCACCGATCGCTGTCCACGTCGTCCCCGGGCACGCCCCCGCGCATTCGTCGACCGAAGTGCCGAAATGTTCACTCGCCCCTGCGAGCACGAGGACTGTCGGATTCGTCGAGGACGCGGGGATGCCGCTCCGAGGCGAACAGAGCCGCCCGTCGAAGCGGCTGATGCCCCCGACATAACTGGTCTTATCCGCGTAGGGCCGCAGCCACGCCGGAACATACAACTCCTGCGGCCATGCCGCGATGATGTGATCGGCGAGCCGGTGCACAAACGCGTGTGGAGCGTCAAAACGCTTGCCCGGCAGAGCCACAACGATCACCGGCACTCCGAGCAGACGAGTCAACGCCGCAACTTCCACCGACACATCGGTGACCATCGCGATCGGCCGCTGCTCGGCAACCCAGCGCGCTACCGTACCCATCCGGGCCTGAAATCCGCTGTCGTGGTGCGGCGCCCAATGCAGTGCGCCGTGTGCCGTGGGCTCGACCACCTGCGCTGCTTGGTCGTCACGCGGTAGCTTCACGGTCGCGGCGAACGGGTGCGGAGCCGGAATGTCCAAAGAGCTCAATGCCGTGCTCGGGCATTGCAGCCGTCCGCAAATGCTCATCGCCCGCGCCAGATGCCCGAAGCCTTCGTGATGAATGTAGTAGCCGATCATGGCCATCCTCACAGTGCTCGATCATGTCCCGGTACAGATCTAGATATGCGCGCAGCATCGCCTCCGAAGAGCAATACCGGAGGGCGTGAGCCCGTACTCCGGCCCGCGATAGCCGGACCGCGTCCGGTACCGCGTCGGCCATAGCAGCGGCATCGCCTGACGGAACGAGCCGACCTGACTGCGGCACGACAAGTTCAGTAATGCCGCCGCGAGCAAAGGCGATGACGGGCGTGCCGCTGCACATGGCTTCAGCGACGACCAGTCCGTAAGGCTCGTCCCATATCGGAGTCACCAAAGCGGCCGAAGCCCGGCCGACCAAACTGGCCAACTGACTGTGATCGAGATGACCGGCGTAGTGGACCTTCTCGCCGAGGTGTGGTTTCACCTGTTCGTTGAAGTAGTTCGGGTCCGAAATCGGACCGGCGAGCACGAGCGGCCGGCGGGCCCGCCGGGCCGCCGAGATCGCAAGGTGAGGCGCCTTTTCTGCGGTGATCCTGCCGAACCACAACAGCGGCCCGCCGCCGGGACCTAACGGCCATTTATCAGTGTCGATTCCGTTCGGCACAACGTTGATATGGCCAATAGCGTTGCGCCACAGTGCCGCAGTATGACCGGAGACTGCCGCGAACTGGGTGCCCATCCCGCCGGACGCGTCGATCGCCGATTCCAACCACGGCGTCGGTGGCGTGTGGACGGTCGTCAGCATCGGGGTGGACAGCGTCGGCGCCATGGCTACCGGCAGGTAATGCAAGCTGTGGTTGTGGATGATGTCGAAATCGCTTCGGGCAGAGCCGGCGAGCGTCAGCATCAACGACAAGTAAGCGTGGTGGTCGGCCATGAAGGCTTCCGGCAACATGGATACATCCGCCCGCGCCGACTCCGACACCACCAGCGGACGCACCGCCAAGGTTCGACAGCCCAGATCCGGGTCCGATCCAGGCCCGGCGAAGACCGAGACCTGGTGGCCACCTCGGGCAAGCGAACGAGACAAGTGCCACACGTGCGCTTCCAGCCCGCCGGCGAAGGGCTGGCTGATCGGAAAGCGGCTCGAGGCGATCAACGCGATTCGGAGCTTCGTGCTCATGGTAAAACGCCCCGGTACAGACATCGATGCGCCGCAGCAACTTCGGCACGTTCGGCCCGCCGCGCCGGCCACGTTGCCCGCGGAGCCGGCCGGCCCGCCGCCCAGGTCCGGTAGGTGTCGTTGACCGCGCGTCGCAGTGATTCGGCATCAAAGTAATCTTCGGTGAAACCGAACACACCGCAGGGACGCTGCTGGTCGTAGAACCCACAACTGGGAACGATAAGGGCGGTGCCGAGATCAAAGCAGGCTTCCAGCCAACCGGAATGGCTGCCGAACCGATACGGCAGCAGCGATACGGTCAGCGACGCGAGGTAGTCCCACAGTTCGTCGTCCGAGAAGTAGGGATGCACGCGGACGTCAACGTGCCCGTAGCTGCCGTAGTTCAGCAATGAGTGCCCAGCATGCGGTGCGTACCAGTGGTTTGCGGGATCGAAGATCTCATCGTGGACGTTGATTTGCAGAGTGGCGTGCGGCAGCGCCGACACGATGTCGACAAGGGCATCGACGATCGGCAGCGGGTCCATATTGGCGCGAAGACTCTTGGCATGTATTCCGATGACGAATTGGTCGTGGTCGCGACGGGTCTGCGCAATCCGGTCGCGTTCAAGGACGTGCGGGTGCGGCAGGACGTGCGACGGTCGGCCCCACCGGCGTCGGATCGTCTGTGCGGCACCAGGTGTCAGCGTGATCAACTCATCGGCAGCGGCGACGAGGATGTCCTGCTGCGCCGAGTGCGCTCCCGGGTCGGGATGATGCGGGTTGCGCAGGTCGTGCAGCGTGTACAGCAGCGGCTTCGAGTGTT
>DASXJI010000196.1:0-8702 GCA_036497495.1 Mycobacterium sp. | reverse complement strand
GCTGCAGTTCCTCAAGCACCCGCTGCGCTGGTTGCAGGAGATCACGCGCTACCGCGCCAACACCAGTGGCGGGCCGAACTTCGCCTATGAGATGTGCGTCGCCGCCGTAGAACGCCACGGCGAGAAAAGCCTTGACGGCCTCGATCTGTCGAGCTGGAACCTCGCATTCTTGGGCGCTGAGCCGGTGCGCGCGGCCACCCTCGATCGCTTCGAGAAGATGTTCGCCGGCGTGGGTTTTCGTCGCGAGGCATTTTATCCCTGTTACGGTCTCGCCGAGGCGACGCTCATCGTGTCAGGCGGACAGCACGGCGAGTCGCCAACCGTGTGGCGGGACCCGAGCGGCCTCAACCGAGTGAGTTGCGGTCATGCCCGAACCGGCCTCGAGGTCGCGATCGTCGGCGCGGTCAGCGAAACCCGCTGTGATGACGGCGTCGAAGGCGAGATATGGGTCAGCGGCACCAGCGTCGCGGCCGGCTACTTCGGCCGCGAGCAGGCGTCCCGGGACACCTTCGCCGCTTCGCTCGACGGCAAGACATGGCTACGCACCGGCGATCTCGGCTGCGTTGTCGACGGTGAGATGTACGTCACCGGCCGCTCCAAAGACACCGTGGTCAAAAACGGTGTCAACTATGCCGCCGAGGACATCGAGCACACCGTCCAACAGCTCCGTCTGGCGTCGTTGAGTTCCAGCGCTTGCGCGGCGTTCGGATTTGACGACGGAGACCTGGAGAGGCTCGTCATCGTTACTGAGATCGCTCGCGACGCGGTCGCCGATTGGAGTGAGCAGGCCGATCAGGTCGTCGGCGCAGTTGCCGCGGCGCACGGAACACCGGCCGACGTTGTGATGTTCGTCGAGCGGGGCAGCATCCCGCGGACGACCAGCGGCAAGATCAGGCGCAGCGAATGCCGGGCGCTGTACGCTCGCGGCGAGCTTCCCGAGATACATCGTCACCTGATCGGGGAGCCCGCATGACACGCGGATACGCGCTCGCCGTGTTCGCGGTCACTGGTCCGGCACTCGCCTTTATTGCAGCAGCGGTGTTGTGGCTCAACGGAATTGGTCCGTCGCTGACGGACCTCATCGTCTTTGCGGTCGGCACGGTGGCGACGACGGCGGGCGTCGAGCTCGGCTTCCATCGTTACTTCGCCCACCGGGCGTTCAGCGCTGCGCCGGCGCTGATTTGGGTGCTCGGTGCGCTGGGCTCGAGCGCTTTCCTCGGTCCGGTGATGTGGTGGGTTGCCACCCATCGCCGCCATCACGCATCCACCGACCGCGAGGGTGACCCGCATTCACCGCACTGGCCGGTCGCCGGCCTGCACGGACTCGTGCACGCCCACGTTGGGTGGCTATTCCGTCCCGAACACACCGCGATGACAATCTCCGCGCGTGACGTGAAGGACTTGTGGCAGAACCCGCGCACGATCGCCTTGCATCGCAGCTATCTGTTGTGGGGCGTGATCGGCCTGGCGATACCGACCCTTATCGGTTTGGCCGCCGGCGGCCCGCGCGGGGCGCTCACGGGCTTCTTGTGGGGCGGCATGACTCGCGTGTTCGTCGTGAGCCATCTCACCTGGGCGGTCAACTCCTTCGGCCACCTGTTCGGCGGCCAGGCGCGATTGCCGCATTCGGGACAGGCACGCAACAACACATGGCTCGCGCTACCCTCCCTCGGCGGCGGCAATCACGGCAATCACCACGACGCGCCGCGCGCGTACACCACCCGGATGCGCTGGTGGCAGTTCGATTTCGGTGGCACGTTGCTACGCGGATTGTCACTGTGCGGCCTGGCCAGTGACCTGAAGGCGCCCGACCTGACCAACGCGGAGTAACGGATGAGCGAGACGTATTTGGGCGCCGGCTCGGGCGCGATTCGCCACCACTACGACGTCGGGAATGACTTCTGGCAGGTCTGGCTGGATCCCACCATGAGCTACTCCTGCGCGATGTGGGCGGACCCGGCGGACGACCTCGAAATCGCGCAACGTCGCAAACTCGACTTCCACGCCCAACAGGCGCGTGCGGCCGGCGCGGCGCGAGTGCTCGACATCGGTTGCGGCTGGGGCGCCCAGCTCATGCATCTGGTTGGTTCGCAAGACGTGAAAAACGCTGTGGGTCTTACACTTTCGGATGCGCAGGCCGAGTATCTGCGTGCGCTCGCTCCAAGCAACGTCGAGGTCTTGGTCCGCAGCTGGAGTGATTATGAACCAACCGAGCCCTTCGATGCCATAATCTCGGTCGGCGCCTTTGAACACTTCGCACGTCAGGGCTTGTCGGCAGAAGAGCAAGTCGAGGCCTACCGAAGATTCTTTCGCGCATGCCGCAGTTGGCTCACGCCCGGCGGCCGGCTGTCGCTGCAGACCATCGCCTACGGCGACATCCCGCGCGACCGGCCATTGCGCGATCGTTTCATCGTCGACGAGATATTTCCCGAGTCAGAGCTGCCGCGGCTTGCCGACATCGCCCGGGCCGCCGAGATGGAACTCGAGATCGAAAGGGTCAGGAATGATCGCGACGACTACGTCAAGACGTTGCGTGCCTGGCTCTGGCGCATCAAGGAGCGACGAGACGACGCGATAGCGGCGTCGTCGGAGGAGACGGTGGCGCGGTACGAGCGTTACCTGCGCATGTTCGCCTACTCGATGGAACTCGGCGCGTTCACGTTGTTGCGCCTGACCATGCGCCGAATCGATCTACCGGGGCGTTGGTAGCAATGAGCCCGCGATCGCACGTTTCCATCGCGAGCTGGCTCAGCTTGCGGGCCGATCGGGTCTGACTCCCAGGAGGATGAGATAAAGAGCTACGAGGAGATCGAAGAGATGCTGGCCACGTATGTGGCGCAGCGGACCGATAAACCGGCCGGCGAGATCGATCGCGAAAGGCGCTTCGATCGCCTCGGCCTCGATTCGGCGGACGCGGTCGCCCTGGTGGGCGAATTGGAGGATTTTGTCGATCGCCCGCTCTCGGCCTATCTGCCTTACCAGCATCCGACGATCCATCAGCTCGCGCGCCGGGTAGCCGACGGCGACAGCTGACCTCAGCTGGATGCCGCGTTCCCGCCGGGGCCGCGGTCTGTTCCGCACGCGAGCCCCAAGTCGGCGCGCTGCGCTGGGCCCAACTTTTCTTCTTCCAACGATTCTCGAACGCATTCTGAGCCGTTTTCCTCAGATTTGAAAACCGCTGAGTAGAAATACTCGCGAGTAGCACTTTCACGCTTTTCTTCGATTAACGAAACGCCGATTTCGGGCAGGCAAAAAGCGCTCATCGACGCGGGCGTCTCAGGTTGGTTTCGCCCCTGCCACCAGCGCTTTCGTGACTCCACGCAGATGTCTTTTAGGCAGCTTCGAGTTGCAAGCAAATGCAAAAACTGCGTTATACTGATCACTCAGAAGCGGGAATAAGGTTAATAAATACAGCCGTTCCGATCCGATGCGCATTTAAATACACGCAAAGCAGCACTGGAGTTCAGTCGAATGCGTGAATTCATACGAAGTGGCGCGGTTTCGCCCCACTCCATGACTGCCGGTAGGTTCCGGCTGAGCGAACGACTCAGCTGGCGCGATCCCGACATCGAGGCGACTCTCGTTCTTTCGCAGCCGTACCTCGATCCCGACTTGTGGGACGAGTTCACACACGGCGCCGAGCGCAGCTATCGAAAGCACGGTGTGGAGTGCGCCCTTGACTTGGATGCAGTGCGCAGCGGGGCCGACACCTTCATGTTCTGCGCGGCGATCGGCGACGACGGACGGATGTTGGCCGGGTTGCGAGCCAAAGGTCCGCTGCGCTCGGCCGACGAGTCGCATGCCGTCATCGAATGGGACGGCCAGCCCGGCCTGCGGATGGTCCGCGACATGATCACCGACCGCATCCCCTTCGGCGTACTCGAGATGAAGTCGGGCTGGGTGATCGATGATTCGGACGTGGATCGTTCACTGACGACCGCACTGGCCCGCAGCGGTTTCTACATGGCATCGCTGACTGGTTACCAGTTCTTCATGGCCACCGCTGCCGCGTTCGTGATCAACCGCTGGAAGACGTCGGGTGGGCTAGTGGCGCCCATCCCCGCGACGCCATACCCCGACGAGCGGTATCAAACCAAGATGATCTGGTGGGACAGCCGCGACTTCATCAATTACGCCGACCCGGGGCAGGTCGCGAAGATCCTCACCGAGAACGAGCTTCTGATGCGTGAGATCCACCGTCGAGGTGATCTTGCTTCGACCTGGCAAGAAGTCGTCTAGGCGCTAGAAGTCGACTGGGATGGAGCCTTGGGCGAACAGTAAGCCCATCGCGCTTCGATCGAGCGGGCGCGACAGCAGAAAGCCCTGTGCCCGATAGCAGCCCAGATCCAACAGCGCGCGGGCCGCAGCAGCCGTCTCGACACCTTCGGCGATGACGTCGAGGCCGAAGGCGTCGGCCAACGCCACAACCTGTTTCAAGATCGCCAGGTCAGAGTAGGCCGCATCCGTCCCGAGGTCTCGGACGAATTCCTTGTCAATTTTGAGCGCATCCACCGGAAGTGACTTTAGATACGTCAGCGCGCTGTAGCCGGTGCCGAAGTCGTCGATCGCCACCTGCACGCCGATCTCCTTCAAGCCCGTCAGCGTTTTGTGAGTGGTGTCGATGTCTTTCACGACGACGTGCTCGGTGATCTCCAGACAAACGGTGCTGGCGGCGAGAACGAACTCGTCGAGCGTTGCGGCGACTAGGCCGACAAAGCCGTCTGTGACCAGTTGCGCGGGTGAAACGTTGATGCGCAACACCGCATCGCGCCCCAACCCACGGTTACGCCAGTCACTGAATTGCGCACAGGCTGAGCGCATTATGAGCCGGCCGAGCTTTCCCGCGAGGTTGATGGACTCGACCACGCCCATGAACGAGTCGGGCATCAGCAGACCTCGAGTGGGATGTCGCCAACGGATCAGCGCCTCGGTCCCGAGGATCTCGCCGGTGCGCATGTCGAATTCCGGAAGGTAGTGCAGTACCAACGCGCCGTTATCGCTGTCGATGATCCCCTCGAGGTGCAACTCGATATCGTTGCGGATGGCGTACTTCTCGGCCATCTCCGGGTCGAAGGCTACAACCGCATTTCCGCCGACGCTTTTGGCCGAAACGACAGCCTGATCGGCTCGACGCAATATATCCGAGGAAGTGTCCTGGCCGGGTTCGCCCAGGCCAACACCGATACTCACTGTGCGGGTGATGGTCTCGCCGTCGACCTCCACCTGTTTGTGAACGCGCTGCTGCAGCTGTCGGGCCAATGCCTCGGCCGCATCGGCGTCCAGAGGCTCGTTTGGCACCACGACGAACTCGTCACCGCCGAACCGGGCGATGGCCGCGGAATCGTCAGCCGCGTCACGCAAGAGCTGCGCGAAGACTTCGATGAACCGGTCGCCGGCTTTGTGGCCGAGGTGATCGTTGACCGCCTTGAGGCGATCCAAGTTGATAAACACCAGCGCGACTGGACCGGGCCGACCCGCGGCGAGCCGTTCGTCGAGGCGCGCGATCAGCGCCCTGCGGTTCAGCAGCCCGGTGAGGTCATCATGCTCGGCCAGGTACTGAAGGCGCTCTTCGGCCTGGATGCGGGCCTGCACCTGTGCGAACAATGTAGCGATCGCCTGGAGCGCGTTCAGTTCCTCCGGCTGCCATTCGCGGTCACCGATCTTGACGAAGCCCAGCGTGCCTGTTGTGACACTCCCGGAGAGCAGCGGCACGCATGCGATGGTGCTGTTGGGAATACCGGTGCCCGCCTCGATATTGCGCTGATACTCCTCGTTCGCAGGGGCGGGCCGGAGGACGTCGGGCATTTTGAGGTTTTCGGCCTGCGCGAAGACCGGGTCGGCGTCAGCGAAATACACCACTCCGATCGGATCGGGATCGGGAATGAAGGGGCGCGGCGGCGACAGCGCGACGAGCACCGTTGCATGGATCGTGTGATCGTTGTGACGCAGGAAACCGAAATCCACGCCGAATTGGCTCACCGTATCGGCGACTACTTGCTCGCTGATCGCGGCGTGGTCGGCCGCGGTGGCCGCCATCAAATTGGCGGCCGCCTCGGTCACCAGATCGTCTAGCCCGCCGGACATGTCAAATACGGTAGACCTTCAAAGCGGATATTGTATATTGACGCGGCCAAAATCCCGCAGGCTTCGGACCGAAGCCGGTTCGCTGACGGCAATTCTCAACACAAGAGCGGTAGCAGCGTCGCTCGCCAGACCGACCAGTTGGCCAAACTCTTCTTGTAGGCGGGCCAGCTCGTCTCCGAACGTTGTTGATACTCCGGCAAGATCGTCGCGACCACGGGCATACAAGAAGATTGGCGACATCGGCTGGACCGCCAACCCACGCTGCTCCGCGATGATCCACACGGCCTCAGCGGCCGCGCCGCCGTGCGCATAGTCGGCGAGCGATCCGCCGGGTACCGAAATCACTGCTAGCGCAGAGCTTGCCGCCACCTGCCGGCGCGTGCCCTCCCCCAATGCCGAACCCGCGTTCCACCGAGCAAGATTGGCCATGACTTCCGGACGCCGCAAGATGTCCACCAGGGCGAGCTCGCCGGGTTCGAATTCCAGGCTGCGGATATCGATCCCGGTGTCGGGAAGCGGGTCGCCGGGCCAGCGCAGTTCCGCGATCATCTCGGCGTGCAGTTTCGGCGTCAGATAACGGGCACGATCGGAAGCGGCGAGAATTGTTGCTGCTCTGTCGATTTCGTCTGATTCAGTTATTAGCTGCAGCCGCGCGCCCTCCAGTTCCGCGCCAGAATGTAGCAGTTGGACGGTGTCAGCGGGTAGCGGATGGGGTGTTCCCAAGCGTCGGTTGGCTTCCCGCGCCAGCATGACCTCATACAGTCCGGCGAGGTTCGGGTCGGTGCCGTCGCGAAATTGCAGCGTCGCCTGTAGCGGCACTCCGTTGGTGTCTTCGGCGAAGCTCACCGGCCCGAGCACCTGGTGAGCTGCCGCCGCGACCTTGGCGTTAAACACCGCCGCGCCGAGCGCCACGGCGCTGGCCCGGTATCCGACGTCAAGCGTCGAAGTGTGTTCCGGGGCAAGCCGGATGGTGATGGCGTCGGCGCCGGCCTCGATCTGCCAGGGTTGCGCGTTGGAGGCGGACGGCGCCCGGATCGCCGCGGCCGCAACGATGCCGACGACGCCCGGCCACACCGGATCTGAATACTCGGCCGGCGGTGGTGCGTGCTCCTCCGGCAGCGCCGGCTCGTCGAGCCGATCGAGCACACCGCCCACGTCGAGGCGGGCCCGGCCCGACGGCAGGTGTTCGCTTAGTCCGATTCTGCGTACCGCTTCAGCGATCACGGTTGCTCCCAGCACGACGTCGCCGGACACCTGCGGCCAGGTCGACAGTGTGCGGTCGATCTCCACCACAGACGCCACGAGGCGGGCGGACAAATGCTCGGCCTCGAGCAGGCGCACCAGGTACGGCACCTTTTGCCCGCTCGTCATCCGCGCCAGCGACGCGGGATCCACATCGCCCAGCAGGCCGTGCAGGATCGGCCGCTGCGGCTCGAGGTCGAACCGTTCCACGTCGACCAGGCCGCGATCGCTGGTCGCCATCAACACCGGAATCCCCCGCGCCCGCGCCCGCTCTCGCACGATCGCCTTCATGTCGAGCGAATCACATTCTTCGACAACGATATTCAGTCCGTCGAAAAATTCGTCGATGGTTTCCAGCGTCAAACCGGTGTCCATAATCTCAACGGGCAGATAGGGATCGAGCTCGGCAATTCTGCGGGCGACCACCTCAGCTTTATTCAGCCCGATGTCGAATACGGTCGCCGGCACACGGTTCAGGTTGGAAAGCTCGAGGTGATCGAAATCCGCCAGCCGAAGCAAACCGCATAGTCCCTGCGCCGCGAGTGTGTGCGCGATGACATGTCCAGCGCTCAAGCCGGCAACACCGATACGCAGTTCACCCAATAGCGACTGCTCTTCCGCGGTGATGACATTCCGGTTGCGATCCAGCCGCACGGCCCGAAAGCCCCGCGGGCCGAGCACCGCCACAACCGTCCGTCGCCAGGGGTAGTACGCCCACCGACAGGTTTCGGCGATCATCGCAGCATCGGGCAGCGGTCGAAGATTGCGCAACTCCTCGTGCTGTTCGTCGCGATGGTCGATGAACTCGACGACGGGGTCGGCGCGCAGCCGCTCCAACACCGCTTTATCGGCGGGATCCGCGGCGTCGAGAATTAGTGCCCTGCCGGCAGCTAAGGTCATCTGCTCGGCGGTCGGCCGCGCCCGCGATTGCGAGCCCATATTGGGCCGTCGGCCACCCTCCGCAACGACGGTGCCAGCAACGCGAGGCGCGCAACCGAGGTCTCGATCACACTTCACCTTCCGAATGCAGCGACTCACGCCGTGACTTCGTTCTTCCGATAAGCCTATGTCAACATCGCGGTCGCGTTGACCGATTGCGTCCCACCCCGTGCGCACCTTTGCGGAGGCCGAAAGCGCGCACGGCTCTCGGCTGCAGTTCACCGATAATTGACGTAATCCCAGGCGTCACATCGACACCTGCCAGCGACGCCGACACGCTGTATACCTTCCGTCTCTCGGCAGAGATGCCTAGGTGTCGGTTGCACGGGAACATGTTTTTGGCCTGAATTCAATGAACGTACCGATTAGCGGCGACCAGACAACCCATAATGCACCAGTAGACGCGAAGGCTCGGAGCCAGGCACCGTGGCCCAGAT
>DASXJI010000195.1:0-20466 GCA_036497495.1 Mycobacterium sp. | reverse complement strand
CGGCCCTCTGACCCGCGGAGAAGCCGGATATATGCAGCCTGAGCGGACCGGACGCGGCCGTCCTGGGCCCTACCTCAGGGACTTTTCCACCGCGGACAGCACCGCCGTCGTCGACGGCAGGTCGCCGACGGTAATCCGCGCACCGCCATCGGGATAGCAGCGGACCTGCAGGCCGGCCCCGGTGAAGACCTCGCTCCAGGGCCGCCCCCCAGCCCTCGGTAGGTAGACGAAGTTGGCGTGCGAGTCCATGCTGTAGACACCCATCGCCATCAGACGCAGCCGCAAATGGTTGCGCTCCGAAGTGATTCGGCGAATGCGGCGCGAAAGCTGGTCTTCGGCGTCGTACGACGCGGCGACCGCAGCCACGCTCACGCTGCTCATGCCGAACGGCAACTGCATGGTCCACAGCCTGCCCGCCAACTCGGGTGCGGCGAATCCGTAGCCGATCCGTAAGCCGGCAAGGCCATAGGCTTTGGAGAAGGTCCGCAACACAACGACATTCGGGAAACGCCGGACTAGATCCGGCCCGTCGATCCGGTAGCGGGAGGCGACGAATTCGATGTAGGCCTCGTCGAGCAGCACAACGGTGTCGCTGGGGATCTGGCTCAAGAACCGTTCGACCGACCAGCTCGGCTCCAATGTTCCGGTCGGATTGTGCGGTCGGCACAGCACGACGAGGCGCGCATCGGCCGCCGCCTCGGCCATGGCTGCCAGGTCCTGATAGCCGTACTTGTCGAGCGGGACGGTGACCTGGGTCAGCCGGGCCATCTCCGCGAAGATCGGGTAGCCGTCGAAAGTCGGCGTGCTCATGACAATCCGGTCACCGGGGCTGGTGACCGCGTGCAACACCTGCACCGCCACCCCCGATGCTCCCGTCCCGAGCACGACCTGGTCCTGGTCCACCCCCACGCGGTCAGCGATCATTCGCCGCAACTGTCCGGGCAAGAACTCCGGATAACGATTCGCCACGTCGAGGCTGTGAGCCAACGCCGAGCGCACCCCAGGCAGGGGTGGAAAGGGACTTTCGTTGAGCGACAAGGCGAGTGGGTCAACCGCCTGCGGTAACGAAGAGAGTATCTCGGCGGTCACCGAGGTCCCGAACGCGGGTTCGGCCATCAGTTACGACCTCCCCAGCGCACCGCGGCCGCGCCGGCGAAGTCACCGGCGTGTGCGAAAGCAGCCATCATGACCACGTCGCCGGCGTCGAGTCGACCCTCGGAGATGGCGCGATCCAGGTTGACCGGAATGCCGGCACCGAACAGGTTGCCGCACTCGTCAAAGGTGTCGCGGTGGCGTTCCTCGGGCACCTCTAGCGCCTCGCGCCAATTGCGCAGGAACACCCGGTTGGGCTGGTTGGTGACCAGCAGATCAATGTCTTTGGGCTTGAGCCCGATTCGGTCACACACCGCGTACGCCACCTCGGGGACCTGACGGTTCCCGCGGGCCAGCACCTTGGCAATCTTGGTTTCGGTGAACCCGATGGACCCCTCGCCGGGCCCCGCCTCCCAGTACTTGCGGGGCGGATCCATCGCGATCGTCATGTCGCCGGCGTATTCGCCGTATGTACGGCATTCGATATCGAGAATCGGTGACTGGTCCGACAGTGTCACCAGGCCCACCGCAGCGCCGTCACCGGGAACCGCTGACTGCGCCTTGCGACGTACTCCTGGTTGGTCGAAGACCTGCCCCGCAGTATTCTGCGCGATCGCGATCAGCGCGGTGTGCCCTTCGCCCGATGCGAGCAGCCGACGGGCAACGTTGAGCGCCAATACGAACGCCGCACATCCGCCGTTGTGCAGGTCAAGCACCCAGTTCGGGCGCATGCCGAGCCGGTGCGCCATTCCACCGCCGGCGCCGTAGAACGGCACGTCCGGCAACTGAGTATGGCTGATCAAAATGTCGACATTCTCGATGACATCGCGACCGTGCCGCTCGATCAGTCCCTGCGCCGCACGTTCGACCATGTCGATCGCGGTCTCCTCCGGCCCAACGTGATGACGGAATGAGGGCGCGCGGAACATGAGGTTGTCACGTAACTCGTCGGAGTCGGCGAACTGCGCGTAGTAGTCGGCGCCGATCGGCTCGCCAGGTAGGTAGCTGGAGACGTCGACGAGGCTGACGTCGGGTCGCGTGGTCATTTCATCCACTCCGGGGTGATCGAAAGGCCGTGGCGGTGGCGGTATTCGGCGATGCTCTTGAGGTTGTTCAGTTCCAGCGCGTGGCCGGGTCCGAACAAATCCCAGAAGTCGCCGACCCAGCCGGTACGCTCCGCCGGGGCGGCCTCGGGATAAGGGTTTTCGTCATAGAACGGATGACGGCAATTCGTCCACATCACAACAGAACCCGGCTTGTCCAGCACAACCTGGGCGTCGAGGACGCGCATCAGGTAGATCATCCAGAGATGCCTGCCCTGATCCCACGCACAGTGATAGTCGACGGTGCGCGCCTGTGAGTTGGCGAAGGTGCGGGTGTAGATCGTGGTGTCGGGCAGCAGCTTGTCGTAAGCCAGCCAGAGTCCCGGTTCATCGGACGGGGTGAAGCCACGCAGGGTGTAGGTCCACTCCTCGAGGCTGCGGGTGTCCGACAGATAGTCGAAAAGTTCGTCGGGCGGGCAGTCCACGTAGTCGTTGACGGTGCAGTACTGCCCGAACACCTGGTTGTGGGGGTATGCCGACCGGATCTCCGTGAAGAAATTTGCGGCCGTCTCCTCCAGCGGCGTGGTCTCAATGCGTACGACGCCGTCGATCGGTTCGGCAGTGCCGGTGTGAGCGGCGATATCGTCAAGCGCTGGCAGCGACATGGGCGTGGTCCTCCTGTAGTGAAACATGTTGATTACTAGACCGGCTGGTTACAGCCGTACCGAGAAATGGTGCAAAGGGCGGTATTTCGTCAGCTGCGCATTCCACGCTGATCACCGCCGGACCGTCGACGTTCAATGAGGCGCTCACTGCGGAGGCCAGTCCCGTCGTGTCGCTGATGTCTACCGACGACAGCGTGGGGAACATCGCGGCCAGACCCGCCCCGAGGTGGCTGGGCGAAAACCGGTTATAGCTGTAGAAGTCGTTGTAGTAGAGCTGCTCTCGGGTCACGCACATGGCATGGGCGTTGTTGTTGAGCAACACGAAGGTCACCGGAAGCCGGTAATGCACTGCGGTGTGCACCTCCATGCCGTGCATGTAGAACGCGCCGTCCCCGGCGATCACCACCACTCGACCGCCACCGCCTCGCGTCTTTCTGCGGGCGAACGCCATTCCGATACCGGCACCGAAGCTGTAACCCATGCCGCCCATGCCCAGGGCGACTGCGAACCGTCCCCTGCGCCGCACCGGCAGATAGTGAATGGCGGCCGCGCCGGTGTTACCGGCATCGACGACGATGTCGACCCCGGCGGGCAGTAGGTCGTCCAGCTCCGCCATCGCGTCGCGGTAGCGCACGCCCGGGCCGTCGAAAGCCGGCGGGGTGAGCTCGGTGTGCGCGATTGCGTCGGGCACCCGAACACCGTTGGGCCGTCCCGCGCCGACGAGTGCGTCGGTCAGCACCCGCAGCGACATCCGTAGGTCGTCGGTGTGAACGTGGGTGCACGCGAAGTAGGGCGGCGCCGATCCGATGGAGATCGTCGGCACGGAGGCCAGCGCGTCGTCGAGACCCGCCCGCGCGGTCACCGACAATCGGGTGCCCACCACCAGGCACAGCCCGCTACCGGCCACCGCCTCGGCCACACCGGGGTGACCCATGACACCGGTCACGCCCAGCGCCGATGACGAACCGAAGCCCGGTGTTCCCGCGACGTCCTTGGCGTCGGGCACACATGCCACTCGTGCGCGTAACACCGCCCGAAGCGAGGCCAGCTCGGCGCGCGCGTCGTCGCGGGCCACTTGCTCGCCGGCAATGATCGTGACCGGCCCGGTCACCCGCCGCAGGGCGCGCACAATCGGATGCGGATTACCAACTATCCGTAGCCGATCGGCATCCGGCGAGCATGCCTGGTCAATGGTGGATTGCTGAATGTCTTTGGGCAGCAACAGCACTGCCGGGCCGCCCGTTTTCGCCGCGGCGATGGCCGCCGGCAGGGCGGAGACGATGTCCGCGGCGCTGGTTACCCGCCTGCAGAACACCGATATTTGCGAGAACAAGGCCTCGGCGTTCAGCGAGCCGTTCAGTCCGCTGGTGTCCTGGAAGCTGCCCAAACCATCCATCGTGGTCGCCGGTTGGCCAACCAGCGCCAAGACCGGTATCCGGCTGGCGAACGATTCACCCAGGGCTGGAACAAGATTCAGCGCGCCCCCGCCGGAGGTCGCGGCGACCACGCCCAGGCCGGCACCACTGCGACTGTAACCGTCGGCCATCGTGGCAGCGGAAAACTCGTGCTTGGCCAGCACGGCAGTGATGTCCGCCCGGAAATATGCTGCGTCGTAGAGGTCCTCGATGTTGGCGCCGTCGACGCCGAAGATGTACTCGACTCCGGTCCTCGCAAGATGGCCGACGATGTGGTCGACTACCCGGTGCTTTCTCGACATACCAAAGACACGACTCGGGGGTCGCTTGGGTTCAACGCCATTTGCTGGTGAACCACCCGCCATCGGCAATCGTGTTATCCACGTGCAGCGTGTGTTCAGTGACCGCCGAAGCAGATATGACGTCGTTATCGTCGGAGCAGGGCCCGGCGGTCTGGCCGTCGCGCGCGAGCTCGAGCACCGGCACCAGATTTCAGCGCTGGTCGTCGATAAAGCCTGCGCACCAGCGATGTCGTGGCGCAACCGCTACGACAACTTCCGGTTGAACACCAATGGTTATCTGTCCCACCTTCCCGGGCAACGGATTCCTCTCAGCGCAGGCCGTTGGCCTTCCAAGGAGGACATGGTCGGATATTTCGACAGCTACGTCCGGCAGCAGAACATCAGGCTCGCGCTGAGCAGCGAGGTCAATCGGATCGAGCGCGCAGCGCAGGGCTGGCGGGTGGACACCTCGCAGGGTGACATCACATCGTCGGCGGTCGTGCTGGCCACCGGCCGCTATCGCACACCGGCCATCCCGCCATGGCCCGGACTCAGCCAATTCGTCGGCGAAGTGGTGCATTCCGTCGACTTCCGCAACGCGTGGCCATTTCGCGATCGCAACATCCTTGTTGTCGGCGCGGGAAATTCGGCCGCTGACATCGCCGTCCAGCTGGCCGACAACGGCGCCCGTAAGGTCTGGTTGGCGGTGCGTACGCCACCACATCTGGTGCGCCGCGCCATCGGCCCGATTCCCTCGGATATTTTCCTGGAATTGTTCGCCCGGGTGCCGGCACGCATCGTCGATCCGGTGATTGCGCGGCTCAACCGTCTACTGCTCGGTGATGTATCGGTGTACGGCTTCGGTCGGCCCCCGCTCGGATTGAAGGCGACCGTGGAACAGCGTGGTCGAATCCCCACGCTGGCCGACGAGCTGGTCGACGTTGTACGAGCGCGCCGGATCGACGTGGTGGCCGCGGTCGCGGCAGTCGAATCCAGGCGGGTGATCCTGGCCGACGGCACCGGCATCACGCCCGACGTGATCATTGCCGCGACGGGCTTCGACCCCGATCTGGACGGCATGGTCGGCCATCTCGGCGTGCTCGACGAACACGGCAGTCCGCCCGGCGGCTTCGCCTCGGACATGGGCGGCGGGATGTTCGCGATCGGCTACGGCATCCCACCCAGCGGCCCGTTGCGGGCGATCCGGCTGGCGGCCACGCCACTAGCCGGACAAATCGCGGACTACCTGACGGCCACAGCAAAGGGGGATCAATGGCGTTACTCACCGCAAAGCGGTTCTTCCACCGCGGTGTAGACGGCTACGAGGCGGCCCGTCGTGAGACGGTGTGGAATGGCCTTCTGCCGCAGCGCTTTCCCGAGGTGATCGTGCAGGCGTGCGACACCGATGACGTCGTCGCCGCGATCCGCTACGCCCGGGCCCAGGGCTACCAGGTCGGCGTTCGTTCGGGCGGACACAGTTGGAACGCAAGCCATCTGCGCGATGGCGGGATGCTGCTCGACGTGAGCCGTCTCGATCGCCGCCGTATCGACGCCGATGCGATGATCGCGCACGTCGGGCCTGGCGTGGTCGCCAGCGCGTTTGCGACCGACCTGGATGCACAGGGCCTGTTCTTCCCGGCCGGCCATTGCGAGGGCATTCGCCTCGGTGGGTACCTGCTTCAGGGCGGGTACGGCTGGAACAGCAAGGTCGTCGGGCCGGCGTGCGAGAGCGTGCTCGGGCTGGAGGTTGTCACCGCCGACGGCGACACGCTCTACTGCGACCCTGAGCATCACCCCGACCTGTACTGGGCCGCCCGTGGCAGCGGGCCCGGATTCTTCGGCGTGGTTACGTCATTCACGCTGCGACTGCACCGGCGCCCGGCGGTCCTGGGCACGTGTCTGTACCTGTATCCGATCGACGTCGCCGACGAGGTGTTCAGCTGGGGCCGCTCGATCAGCGGCGAGATCGACGATCGAGTCGAACTGCAAATCCTCACCTCGCGCAACGCGCCGGAAGTCGGACCCGACGAGCCGACGATCGCGATCGCCTCGCCGGTTTTCGCCGATTCCGACGACGAAGCCGCGAAAGCGCTTGCGATCCTTGGCACCTGCCCTGTGATCGACCGGGCAGGTGCCGCCCTTCCGTACATGCCGACGACCCTGGCCAACTGGTATTCGGCAGTGATGGCGAAATACCCTGCGGGCCATCGGTATAGCGTCGACAACATGTTCACGTCGGCCTCGGCCGACGATCTTCTACCGGGAATCCGCAAGATCATCGAGACCTTGCCGCCGCACCCGTCGCACTTCGTCTTCGCCGGCTGGAAACCGTCCGCGAATCGCACCGAGATGGTCTACGGCGTGGAAGACGAGATTTACCTGGGGCTCTACACCGCCTGGCACGATGCTGCCGACGACGCACGCTACCGCGACTGGGCCCCGTCCAACATGGCGGCGATGTCGCATCTGGCAACTGGCATCTCGCTTGCCGATGAGAATCTGGCACGGCGTTCCGCGACCTTCATCACCGAACCGAACATGGCACGCCTGGATCAGGTACGCGCCGCCTACGACCCCAGTGGCATGTTCCACACCTGGATGGCAAGCGGTTAAATCTCGCGCGCTACAAGCTGTTTCACAGTGAGCGCTGCAGCAGTACCTGTCCGTTGTCGACGGAAACGATTTGCACCGCCGCGATCTGTTCGACGGGCGTCGAGATGCTGCCGGCCGGGTTCGCCGTGTGGCCCGGGTCGGCGACCCAGGTGGCCAGCTGAGTATGGGCGCCGTCGCGACTCACGACGACCATCGCCAACTTGTCGTGATGGGCAGTTACCGGGGCCAGGCAGACACAATTGAGGTCGATGTAGGTGCCCCAGTGCTGGCTGCTGATCGACACCGTCGATGCCAGCGCATTGGTACCGATCTGGGCCATCGGCAGCGCGGACACGCTGGCCTGCGGTGGCGCCGAGGACGTCGGGTGCTGCCAGGCGATGCTCACGAACAGACCGACCGCCAGCAGCACGGCCGCAGCGGCCCCTGACGTCCACGTCACCATGCGTACGCGGCGACGGCGCCGACGAACCTCGGACAGCAATGACGGCAGCAGATTCGGCGCCATGTGCGGCGCTGCGGTGGGGTCGTCGGCACCGATCGCGGCCACCGTGCCGCCGTCGAGCTTCGACAACAGCGCCGGCATGCCGCTGAGCTCGCTCACGGCCTGGTTGCACACCGGGCAGACGCTCAGGTGCGCCTCGTATTCGCGCCGATCGGCGGTTGAAAGCGATCCGAGCACGTAGGCGGCGTCCCACGTCGCATAGTCGTGGCTGTCGCCAGCGAGAGCGTCGCTGTCACCGGGAGGGCCGAAACCTCGAATCACCCTCATCGTGTCACCTCAATTGCCGCCATAAACAGGCATTCGTAGCCGCCGGCCCCCCGGATGGCCCGGAATATCGTCATCGGGTCACCCCCATCTCCTGCAGAGAGAGCCGAAGAGCCCGCACCGCGTAGTGCAGCCGCGATTTGACAGTTCCCTCGGCGATGTCAAGATCAGCGGCGATCTGCGCAGTCGTCCAGCCCCGGTAGTAGGACCGCTCGACGACGGCTCGATGGTCCGCTGACATCTGGGCCATCGCATCGGCGATCAGCATCCGGTCCAGCGCCGAGTCTACCTCGTCGGGGGTGGATCGCTCCGGTACACCCGAATCATCCAGCGAACCAACTACATTGCGGAACTTTGGACTGCGCCGTTCATCGATGATCATGTTGCGCGCAACGGTGAACAACCATGCACGCGCCGAGCGCTCGGTGTCGCCGATCACCTCGGGATGCTGCCAGGCCCGCAGCAGCGTCTCCTGGACCACGTCTTCGGCGCGAGCGGCGTCGCTGGTCAACCGAAGCGCATAACGCCACAACGGTGCAGCGTGCTCGTCATAGAGCGCCTTCATCAACGCGGCTTCGCCGTTGTCGGCACTGGTGAGTCGACTCACTCGATCACCTCCTGATATGTGATACGAGTTGCGCGCCTTTCCAGTTCACCGCGGCAGTTCAGCAAGGCGATCTCGCTCAGTCGGGCATCCAGTTGCCGTGGAATCCGTGTGGTACACGGCGCGGCATCCGGATCCGGGCCACTGGCTCGCCCTCGAAGTCTGAAGCGTCGATGACCACCAGATCGCTGCTGTCGGTCACCGAGTTGTACACGTACGTCAAATACCAACCGGCCAGTTCGTCCGGCCGACCGGTCGCGGGCGCGAACACCGCTTCACCGGGCGCCCCGGCACCGTCGAATCGGTGCTCGACCGCGGTATCACGTTGCAGGTCGTAGCGGATGAGCGCGCCGCTGCCGACCGCCACGGAGTAGCGGGCAGGCGTGCCGGCGAGCCGATCGTCGATCCGCGGGAATTCCACTCCGCGGTCATCGAGCTGACTCTGTTCGACCACACCGGTGTCCAGGTTGATCGTCCATCGCCACAATGCCGCATCGGTCCCGAATTCACTGTTTTCCCGCCACATTTCGTCATACCGGAGCACCTCCAGCGCGATGGCGTTTTTGCCGGGCGCCGTCACGTCGTGGGCGTTGACGACGTGGAAGACGAAGCACGGATCGATGTCGAACCACCGCAATTCGCCATAAGGGTCGTCGCGGCGCAACACACCGAGACGGGCGCGGTACTGGTCGTCCCAGCGGTACGGTAAATCCCCTTCGAAGGAGCCGGTGAGCGCGGCCTGCATGTTGAACAACAGCGGCAGATCCAGGAAAACGACATGTTCGGCGGTCAGCGCGAAGTCGTGCATCAAGGTCAGCGCGGGCACGTCGATTGGGCGACTGATCGTCAGCTGACCGTCGGCATCGGCGCGATGATAGCTGACATGTGGTTCAAAGATGTTGCCGCAGCCGAAGAAATGCAGCTCGCCGGTGTTCGGGCAGATCTTGGGATGCGCGGTCATCGAGTCGGTCAGCATGCCGCCGAAGTCATAGGCGCCCAGCGTTTTCAAGTCATTGCTGATTTCGTACGGCAGCGAGAATTCCATCAGCGCGAGCGTCTTGCCGGCATGGCGCACGACATGGGTATTGGCGATGCTGGAGTGCAGGTTTCGGCTGCCGTCGTCGTTGTAGAGCGGGGCGGGATTACCGAAACTCTCGGTACGCACCCACCGGTTGCGATACCAGGCCGCGCGACCGTTTTCCAACCGGATTCCGTGGACCATGCCGTCGCCGATACACCAATGGCCTTGGCCTGCACGCGGATTGGGACCGTTGCGCAGATACCAGCCGTTCAGCTCGGCGGGAATGTCACCCTCGACCGGCAGGTCGAATGTGGTCAGCTCGTCGTGAACGGGGGCATAGTTGCCGGTGCGGAAGACCGGGAAAACCGTCTTCGCCGGCACCGCCGTCGACGCCACCAGCGCCGGCTGCAGTTCCACCCGGTTCGCGGCCAACCGCTGGTCGGCCTTCGCCAGCAGCGAGGGCAGCAGATCGGGGCATGCCGGCACCGTGGCCGGCTCCTCGTCCAGCAGCGACAGCATCGGCGCGATGACCTCGAACTCTGCCACGGCTTGCCGGCATGAACTGCAGCCGGCCATGTGCATCTCGAATTCGCGCCGGTCGGCGTGCGACAGCGCGTCCAGCACGTAGGCGGCGTCCCACGTCTCGTATTCGTGGTCGCCCTGCGGCACGTTGCCGTTCCGCGATTCGATCATTGCGTCACACCCATCTCCACCAGTGCCTGGCGAAGTCCTCGCAGCGCGTAATGCAGCCGCGACTTGACCGTGCCCTCGGCGATCCCCAGATCGGCGGCGATCTGGGCGGTCGTCCAGCCCTGGTAGTAGGACCGGCCAACCACCGCCCGGTGTTCTGCGGACAGTTGCGCCATCGCGTCGCCGATCAATGCCCGGTTCAGCGTCCCCGTCGACTCGTCAGGACCTGCCGGTTCCGGCAGGCCCGCGCCGTCCGCCGGAATGACCTCATGGCGGAATCGGGCGCTGCGTCGGTCGTCGATGACCATGTTTCTGGCAACGGTGAACAACCAGCCGCGCGGGGACTGCCCGTTGTTGAAGACATGCGGGTGTTGCCACGCCCGCAGCAAGGTCTCTTGCACCACGTCCTCGGCATGGGCGTGATCACCCGTCAACCGCCACGCATAGCGCCACAAAGCGGCGGCGTGCTGGTCACACAGCTGCTTCAAAGCGATCGCTTCCGCGCCGGTGCCCGGTATGTCCATCACCAGCCTCTCGGTGATGACAACGATCTAGGTGTCCGTTCGGTTCACTCAGTCCGGTGACGAAGTTAACCGAGGGTCAAAATGCGTGGCCCGTCCTCGGTCGCAGCGACGGTGTGCTCCCAGTGTGCGGCACGCGAGCCGTCTGCGGTAGTGACAGTCCACTCGTCGTCGAGCACCACGGTTTTGCGTGTTCCCAACGTCAGCATGGGCTCGATCGCCAACACCGATCCGACGGCAAGCATGGGCCCGCGGCCAGGAGATCCTTCGTTGGGCAAAAACGGATCCATGTGCATCTGCCTGCCGATGCCGTGTCCGCCGTAGCCCTCGACGATCCCGAACTTGCGCCCGTAGCGGGCCTCGGCCGCGTGGGTGCCGGTTTCGATGGCGTGCGATACGTCGGTCAGCCGGTTGCCGGGAATCATCGCCGCGATCCCGGCTTCCATCGACTCCTTGGTCGCCTGCGACAGCAGCTCGTCGGCAGGGATGATCTGGCCGACACCGAACGTGATCGCAGCGTCGCCGTGCCAGCCGTGCAGGATTGCCCCGCAATCGATGGAGACCAGGTCGCCGGCCGTGAGTTTCTCGCTGGCCGAGGGGATGCCGTGCACGACGCGGTCATTGACCGAGGAGCAGATCGACGCCGGATAGCCGTGGTAGCCGAGGAACGACGGCGTGGCACCGGCGTCACGGATCACCGATTCGGCGATCTGGTCGAGTTCGTGCGTCGAAACCCCGGGAACCCCGGCCTCGCGCACCGCGCGCAGGGCGGCGGCGACCACGGCCCCGGCGGCGGCCATCGCGTCGAGTTCAGCGGCGCTGCGTTGTGGCACCACTTTGCGACTACGCAGGCCGGCCACGCCGATCACCGTTACTTCCCGAGGGCCTTCAGCGCGCGGGCGAACACCTCGTCCATGGAGCCGACGGCGTCCACAGTTTTCAGCTCATCGGCGTAGTACTCGATCAGCGGCGCGGTTTCGTCGCGGTAGACGTTCATCCGGTTGCGGATCACGTCGTCGGTGTCGTCGGTGCGGCCACGCGAGCGGAGCCGCTCGAACAAGACGTCCTCGGGCACCCGGAACTCCAGGACGGCATCAAGCGCGGTTCCGCGGCGCTCGAGCATGTCGTGCAGGGCTTTGGCCTGCTGCACCGAGCGTGGGTAACCGTCGAGGATGAAACCGTTCTTGGTGTCCGGTTTGCTCAGACGGTCGTCGACGAGTTCGTTGGTCAACTCAGACGGAACCAGATCGCCGGCGTCCAGGTAGCGCTTGGCTTCCAAACCCAGTTTGGTGCCGTTGCCGATGTTCTGCCGGAAAAGGTCACCGGTGGACAGGTGCGGTACGTCGAGCTTCTCGGCCAACCGGACAGCCTGCGTACCCTTGCCCGCTCCAGGCGGCCCCAGCAACACAACTCTCACTTGAGGAACCCTTCGTAATTGCGTTGCATGAGCTGACTCTCGATCTGTTTGACGGTATCCAAGCCGACGCCAATCATGATCAAAACCGCAGTGCCGCCGAACGGCAAGTTCTGCACGGTCCCGGTGCTACCGATCTTCAGGAAGAGGTTGGGCAGCACCGCGATGACACCGAGGTAGATCGACCCCGGCAGCGTGATCCTGCTCAGCACGTAGCGCAGGTAATCGGCGGTCGGTTTGCCCGGCCGAATACCGGGAATGAAGCCACCGAACTTCTTCATCTCGTCAGCACGCTCGTCGGGGTTGAACGTGATCGAGACGTAGAAATACGTGAAGAAGATGATCAGCCCGAAGTAGATACCGATGTAGACCGGGCTGGCTGGGTTCGACAGGTAGTTGCCGACGAACTTGTCCCACCAACTGTTGCCGAGCCCGCCGCTGCCGCTGCGGACCAACTGGGTGATCAGGTGCGGGATGTAGATCAGCGAGGACGCGAAGATCACCGGGATAACACCGGCCTGGTTGACCTTCAACGGCAGATAGGTCGAGCTTCCGCCGTACATCCGCCGGCCCACCATGCGTTTGGCGTACTGCACCGGGATGCGGCGCTGGCCCTGCTCGACGAACACCACGCCGACCACGATGATCAGCGCGGCCACCAGGACCGTGGCGAACACCACCCCACCTCGGCTGTCCAGGATGCTTTTGCCCTCGCCGGGGATTCGGGCGGCGATACCCGCGAAGATCAGCATCGACATGCCGTTACCGATGCCGCGCTCGGTGACCAGCTCACCCATCCACATCACCAGCGCCGCACCCGCGGTCATCACCAGCACGATGACAACCAGGGAAAAGATGCTCTGGTTCGCGATGATATCCAGGCTGCAGCCCTGCAGCAGGCCTCCGTTGGCCGCCAGCGCCACGATGCTGGTGGCCTGCAGGATGGCCAGCGCGATCGCCAGATAGCGCGTGTACTGCGTCATCTTGGCCTGGCCCGCCTGGCCTTCTTTGCGCAGCTCTTCAAAGCGCGGAATGACCACGGTGAGCAGCTGCACGATGATGCTCGCGGTGATGTAGGGCATCACGCCGACGGCGAACACGGTCAGCTGCAACAGCGCGCCACCGGAGAACAGGTTGATCAGCGAGTAGATCTGCGCCGAGTCCCCACCGCTGATCTGCGCGATGCACTTCTGCACGTTGGGGTAGTTCACGCCGGGCGACGGCACCGTCGCACCCAAGCGATAGAGCACCACGATGCCCAGGGTGAACAGGATCTTCCGTCTCAGGTCGACTGTTCGCAGCGATGAGATGAAAGCCGAAAGCACTGTTCCTCCTGCGCAGCCGGTCTCTGTTCGCGGCGTGCCTACTGGCTGGCGTATCCAGCACTGAATGTCCTGTATGGTTCTGCGTCGCGCGCCGAGCACATAGCAGGCCAGGACGTGTTCAGGCGCGCGTCAGACAGTCTACGAGACTAACAGCGCACGCAGCGCTGCCGTGCAAACGGGTGGGCTGCGCTCAGAAACGAGGCCCACGCCGTTGCCCGCTGCGCTCACCCGCTGGACAGCCGGCACACAGCAACAGGGCGTAAGGTTTGATTGGCTCTTTACCTTGGCTAAATATCAAAGGGACTACAGCTGAGTGTTGACGGAAGGGTGAACATGACGCGCAGTGATACCGACAGTTGGGATCTGGCCTCGAGCGTGGGCGCCACCGCCACCATGATCGCGGCGGCCCGTGCGCTGGCCTCCGAGGACACCGACCCGATCATTAGTGATCCATTCGCCGCTCCCCTGGTACGCGCGGTGGGCATTGATTTCTTCACCCGGGTGGTCGACGGGGAGTTGAGTCCGGCATCCGAAGAAAATGCCGGCGAGAACGGCGCTACTGAACTGCAGACCGAAACCGACTCGATTGCGGTGCGCACCCGGTTTTTCGACGAGTTCTTCGTCAATGCCGCCGCGGCGGGCATTCATCAGGCCGTGATCCTGGCCGCCGGCCTGGACTCCCGGGCCTATCGGCTGAACTGGCCGGCCGGCAGCGTCGTCTACGAAGTCGATCAACCTCAGGTCGTCGTGTTCAAAACGCAGACCATGGCCGAACTGGGCGCCGAACCGACGACACAGCGCCGCACGGTCAGCGTCGACCTGCGCGAGGATTGGCCGACGGCATTGCGCGACAGCGGTTTCGACGACACCAAGCCGTCGGCCTGGAGCGCCGAGGGGCTGTTGATGTATCTACCACCGGAAGCGCAAGACCGCCTGTTTGACCACATTACGACGCTCAGCGCCCCGGGCAGTCAGATCGCCACCGAGTACCACCCGGACAGCGGTCCGACGATGGCCGAGCGCGGCCAGGCGATGAGTGACCGATGGGCCGACATCGGCTGCGACGTCGACTTGTCGGGGCTGTTCTACGAGGGCGAGCGCAGCAACGTCGCGGACTATCTCACCGACCGCGGCTGGGACGTGTCCTCCCGCACCCGCCGAGAGCTCTTCGGTGAATACGGTCGCGTCTTCCCCGGTGACGACGCGCTGGCCGCCTTCCGAAACATCGTCTCCGTCATCGCAACTCGCAGATAGGAATTCGCCAGATGACCGCAAGCGACACCGGACGCCACGACGGCGACAGCTGGGACCTGGCGTCCAGCGTGGGCGCCACCGCCACCGCGGTGGCTGCTCGACGCGCAATGGCGTCCAAAGGCCCCAACCCACTGATCGACGATCCCTTCGCCGAGCCGTTGGTCAACGCGGTCGGCGTCGAAGCCTTCATCAAGATGATGAACGGCGACATCGAGCTCACCGACGACGATCCGGCCTTCACCTCACAGCGGCTCGCCGAGGGGATGGCGGTTCGAACCCGGTTCTTCGACAACTTCTTCACCGACGCCGCCAAAGCCGGTGTGCGCCAAGCCGTCATCCTGGCCGCCGGGCTCGACACACGTGCCTACCGACTGCCGTGGCCGTCGGGAACGGTGGTCTACGAGATCGACCAGCCGCAGGTCATCGAATTCAAGACGCGCACACTGGCCGATCTTGGGGCGGCTCCGACCGCCGACCGCAAAGCAGTGGCCGTCGACCTGCGCGACGACTGGGTCGGCGCCTTGAGCAACACCGGGTTCAGCACCGAGCGGCCGACCGCCTGGATTGCCGAAGGACTGTTGGGTTACTTGCCGCCGGACGCGCAGGATCGGTTGTTCGACACCATCACCACACTCAGTTTCAGCGGTAGCAGAATCGGCACCGGCTATGTTCCTGATATCCGCGATCGAATCGCCAAGCGTGGCAACGAGATCAGCGAACGCTGGCGTCGCCTCGGACTGAACGTGAATTGGGCCGATCTGGTCTACGACGGCGAACGCAACGACGCCGCGGAGTACCTGGCCGCCCGCGGCTGGCAGACGACCGTGCATACCACGCCAGAACTGTACGCCGCCAACGGTTTTGAATTCCCGGATGCACCCTCGATGGTCGCGTTCGGGGATATCAGGTACGTCGCGGCGGAGCTACCGTAACGACGCCAGTTCGATGAAACGGCGGTAGCGTTCGGCCACCGGGCCGGCCCAGGCCGGACTCGGTTCGACCACCCGCTCGACGGCAGCCCATCGGGCGGCGTCGGTGAGCGCCGACTCCGCACCCACCGCCATCCGGGCCAGGAACGCCGCGCCCAACGCCGCGCCTTCGGCCACTCCGGACACCTGAACCGGCCGGGTGGTGGCGTCGGCGACGGCCTGCATCCAGGGTTGGATCCGAGTACCGCCACCGGCGGCCACGATCCGCGATACGTTCGCTCCGCTCATCTCGATGATCTGGCGGACGACGAAGCCGGACGCCTCGTAGGCGGCGCGTCGCAGCGCCGCCGCATCGTGAGTGAGGTCAAGGCCGTCGAGCATCCCGCGACGGTCCGGGTCATGCAAGGGGGTGCGTTCGCCGCGCAGATACGGCGACCACACCGGCACTCGCCGCGGGTCGGCCGCCGAAGGGTCGCCCGGACCCAGGACGCGATCGACCCAGCCGAGAAACAGCCCGCCGGCATTGCTCGCTCCGCCGATCTGGCTCTTGCCGGTCATGGTCGGGATGGTCCACAGGCCCGGCACCTGACGCGCCTCGGGGACGGTCACCCACACGATCAGCGTGGTGCCACACAGCACCAGCACGTCGCCGTCGTCATCGGCGCCGGACACCATCTGCTCGCACAGCGCGTCGATGGCTCCGATCGCCAGCACCGCGTCGCCTACCCGCCCGACCGCGGCGCCCGGAGCTTCGACTCGGGGCATCCGATCGACCGTCGCACCGCGCTGCCCACACTCCTCGGCGTTCCAACCGGTGCCGTCGAAGAGCGGCAGCCCTATATAGGCGGTGGGAAAGTCGATAATCGCCTCGCCCGCCAGGGCGTAGTTCGCCACAGCCGGAGCCGGCCAGTAACCGGCCGCGTCCGGCGCTTGGGCGGCCGTCCAGCGCAGGAATCCGGCGGCCTCACCGACCGGGGACGGGCCGTCGGTATCAGCATCGGCCACCCGACCCCGGCCGTCGCCGTAGAGCAGCCCTGGTGTGATCGGCCGGCCGCCGGCGTCGACGGCAGTCAGCGACGGAACCATCGCCGACACTGCGACCGCGCGCGCATCCGGGCGCGCCAATTGGTTCAGCGCCGTCAGCGGTCCCCGCCGCCAGGCCTCGTCCGCGTTGTGCTCCAGCCGGTCCGGCGCCGGCACCCGCAACTCGTGCGGAACCCGTGCCCGCGCGACCACCCGGCCATCCTCATCGGCGGCGACCGCTTTGACGGCGGTGGTGCCGATATCGATACCGATTGTGACCTCTTTGCCTGACACGGGCGTCACCGTACGCCACCATTGGCACTCGTGACCCGTGCTTTGGTGACGGCCCCGCTGCGTGGCGAAGGATTCGAAAAGCTGCGGCAGTTGGTCGATGTCGTCTACGACCCGTGGATCGACCAGACTCCGCTGCGCATCTATTCCGGCGAACAGCTCGCCGAGCGCATCTCCGCTGAAGACGCCGATATCATTGTGGTGGAGAGTGATTCGGTGAGCGGGCCGGTTCTCGACCTAGGCTTACGGGCTATCGCATCCACCCGAGGCGATCCCAACAACGTCGACGTCGCGGCCGCGACCGCGGCCGGCATCCCGGTGCTGAATACGCCGGGGCGCAACGCGGATGCGGTCGCCGAGATGACGCTGGCCTTGCTCTTCGCCGCCACCCGCCAGGTGTTGGCCGCCGACGCCGACGTGCGCGCCGGAGAGGTGTTCCGGGACGGAAGCATTCCGTATCAGCGCTTCCGCGCGTGGGAGGTGGCCGGCCGAACGGCCGGGCTGATCGGCCTCGGCGCGGTGGGGCGCGCGGTCCAGTGGCGGCTGTCCGGCCTCGGCATGCGGGTGATCGCCTACGACCCCTACAACGACGAGGCCAGTCACAGCCTGAACGAGCTGCTGGCCGAGGCCGACGTCGTCTCGCTGCACGCACCGGTGACCCCTGACACCACCGGCCTTATCGGCGCCGAGCAATTCGCGGCCATGCGCGACGGCGTCGTCTACCTCAACAGCGCCCGGGCTCAGCTGCACGACACCGACGCGCTCGTCGACGCGCTGCGCAACGGCAAGGTGGCCGCCGCGGGCCTGGACCACTTCGTCGGCGAATGGCTGCCGACCGATCACCCGTTGGTCGCAATGCCGAATGTTGTGCTCACGCCCCACATCGGCGGGGCAACGTGGAACACTGAGGCGCGGCAGGCCCAGATGGTGGCCGACGACCTGGAAGCGCTGCTGTCCGGCAGAACGCCTGCCCATATCGTCAACCCGGAGGTGCTGACCTCATGAGATTCGTGGACAACCCCGAGGCCGCGGTGCTGGCCGCAGCCAAGGACATGCTGCGCCGCGGATTGGTCGAGGGCACCGCGGGCAACATCTCGGCCCGGCGCGAAGACGGCAACCTGGTCATCACCCCGTCCTCGGTCGACTACGCCGACATGACGCTCGACGACCTGGTGCTGGTCGATCCGGATGGCGGCGTGCTGCACGCCGCCGAGGGGCGGTCGCCGTCGACGGAGATGAAGCTGCACCTGGCGTGTTACCAGGCGTTCGACGACGTCGGCAGCGTCATCCACAGCCACCCGGTGTGGGCGACCATGTTCGCGATCGCGCATCAGCCGATTCCGGCGTGCATCGACGAGTTCGCCATCTACTGCGGCGGCGACATCCGTTGCAGCGACTACGCGGCATCGGCCACGCCCGAGGTCGGCTCTAACGCGGTGAAGGCCCTGGAAGGCCGGGCGGCCGCGCTGATCGCCAACCACGGGCTGGTGGCGGTCGGTCCCCGGCCGGACAAAGTCCTGCACGTCACGGCACTGGTCGAGCGGACCGCGCAAATCGTTTGGGGCGCAAGGGCTCTCGGCGGCCCGGTCCCGATCCCCGACGAAGTCAACGCCAACTTTGCCGGCGTCTACAGGTACCTTCGCGCCAACCCGATGTAGCGGTTCCGCCACCCTAAGGGGATGACACGATGACTTCCTTGGAGCTGACCAGCAGTGGGACAGCAGAATTCGATGAGGGCGAAGTTTATTTCATCGGTAACGCCACCACGTTGATTCGTTTTGGCGGCCTGACGATCCTGACTGATCCCGCTTTCCTGCACAAGGGCGAACACGTCTATCTGGGTCATGGCATATGGGCCCGGCGGGAGGTTGAGCCGGCTTGCCAGATCGCCGAGCTGCCACCGATTGATCTGATCGTCTTGTCGCACTACCACGGCGACCACTTCGATGACGTCGCCGCGCAAGAGCTCGACAAGAAACTGCCTATCGTTTCAACGGCTGACGCGGTCGGCAAACTCAGCGGACTCGGCTTCGAGCGCGGGTATCCCCTCGACACTTGGGAATCCCTCGAAGTGCGCAAAGGCGAAGCGACGGTGACGATTACCGCGATGCCGGCCAAGCACGCCATTGAAGAAGCAGTCAACGAGCTCCTCATGCCCGTCAATGGGCACCTGCTCGACTTCAGTCGCAACGGCGATCAGCTCTACCGGCTCTACATCACCGGGGACACCATGCTCGTCGACAGTCTGGAGGACATCCCGCGCCGGTACCCCGACATCGACCTCGGCCTGATCCACACGGGCGGCACAACCTTTCTCGTCACCGTCGTCACAATGACCGGCGAGCAGGGAGTCAGGGCCGTCGAGATCACCAAACCTCACACCGCCATCCCGATCCACTACAACGACTTCTCGGTATTCCTATCCGGCCTCGACGACTTCAAGAAGGCCGCCCAGACCTCGACCGCAAGTACGAAGTTCGTCTACCTCGCTCACGGCGAGACCTACACATTCACCCCAACGGTGAGCGCCACACCTCACCCGAGCTGACGCTGGTCGAAGGCCACCTTGACCGCACCGCTGTCACCCTGGTTGGCGAGGGCCAGGAAGGCGTCGCGCCAGTGCTCTAGCGGGAAGGTGTGTGTCAACATGGGACGCAGGTCGATTCGGCCGTCGGCCACCAGGTCGAGGTAGTGCGCGATCGCGTGCTGGCGATGCCCGTCGACCTCCTCGACGCCAAATGCATTGCTGCCGACCCAGCTGATTTCCTTGAAGTACAACGGGCTCCACTCCCACCGGCCGGGGGCGTGCACGCCGGCCTTCACCAGCGTCCCCCGCGCGGCCAGGACCCGGACGCCGACCTCAAACGTCTCCGGCTTCCCGACGGTGTCATAGACAACGTCGATAGCGCCCGGGTACGCCATCGGCAGCCCTTGCAGCGGCTGCCACAACCGGCCGCCGCCCCAAGCCACCAGCTCTTCGATGACGGCCAGCCGCGGCTGGTGCGCCAGCACGAGCGATGCACCGAATCGGCGTGCCAGCTCGGCCTGGGCTTCGAACCGGGCCACCACCGCGACGGCCACGTCCGGATAGAGCGCCCGCAGGATTGCCAACGCGCACAACCCCAATGAGCCGGCGCCGTAGATCAGGACCCGGCCGCAGCGCGGCGGCGGATGCCGGGTGATCGCATGCAGCGACACCGAAAACGGGTCGGCGAACACCGCCAACTCGTCGGGCACCGAATCAGGCACGGGGAACAACATGCTGTCGTGAGCCGGCATCAACTCGGCGTAGCCGCCGGTCACATCGGCCGAGACGCCGGTGTGGATCCCCGGTTTGATGTCGCCGTCGCAGAAGCTCCAGCACAAGCTGTAGTCCCCGTTTTGGCAGGCCGGGCAGGGCGGTTCGATGCCGCGCGGCCCGCAGGACAGCCACGGGTTGAGGACCACCCGCTGGCCCACCCCGAGACCGCGAGCCTTCGGCCCCAATTGCACCACGTCGGCGACCACCTCGTGGCCCAT
>DASXJI010000194.1:0-9744 GCA_036497495.1 Mycobacterium sp. | reverse complement strand
GCTACCCGCTTCCGCGGCGGCGAGTTCCTTCTTCCATTGACGGAACGTCTCTTCGGTACGGCCACGCCGCCAGTAACCGGATATGGACGCCCACTTCGCGTCGACACCACGCTCTTTGCGGATGTAGGGCCGCAGGTTGTGCATGACCGCCTGGGCTTCACCGTGCACGAAGGCGTGTACCTGCCCGGGGAGCCAATGTGCGGTCTTGACCGCTTCGACTAGCGGCGAGTGGTCGCCGGCTCGCTCCTCGCCGACCAGATCGGCTCGGCCACCGCGGAGAATCCAGTTGATCTGCACGCCTTCCGGGGCGATCAGCGGGATCTCGTCCTCGGGTTCGGCGACCTCGATGAAGGCTTGGCCGATTGCGTTGGACGGCAACGCTTCCAGCGCCACGCTGATCGCCGGCAGCGCGGTCTCGTCGCCGACCAGCAAGTGCCAGTCGGCCGCGGGGTCGGGCGCGTAGGCCCCACTCGGTCCCATCAGATACATCGGCTGCCCGGGCGTTGCCGACGCGGCCCACGGCCCGGCAGTCCCGTGCTCACCGTGCACCGCGATGTCGACGGCGAGCTCACGCGCGGCCGGGTCAGCGCGCCGAACCGTGATCGTCCGGACCGCCGGGTGCTTGGCGGCCGGTAGCTCGGCAAAAGAGTCCAGCGTCAACGGCTGCGCCAATCCCGCCACGTCGACGTCATCGGCCACGAACACCAGCTTGACGTAGGAGTCGGTGAACTCGCTGGGCGTGAAGGTATCGAAACCGCTGCCGCCCAATACAACCCGGATCATGTGCGACGTGAGTTGTTCGGTGCGAACCACTTCGAAGGTGTGCACTGGCCGACCGGGCACCTGGTTCCTCTCGTTGAGCGCTGACCCCTCGACTATACGAGTCGTCCCGGTCCCATCGATTGCCTACGATTCCGGACGACGCGCCAGCAGCCGTCGTGACGCTCGGCCAGCCCGGCGATTTCCAGCATCGCCAGCGGTGCCAGAATCCGGGCGGGCTGCACCGCGGCCGCGACGGCGATCTCGTCGACGCTGGCGGTTCCGCGTCCGGGCAGCGCCTCGTACACCCGCCGCTCCTCGTCGCCCAACCCGTCGAGCGGGGTCGCCGGCCGGGCTTCCTCTGACGCCAGCTCGCCGATGTTGCCAACCAACTCGACGATGTCCTCAGTGCGAGTGATCAGTTCGGCGCCCGCCCGCAGCAACGCATGGCATCCGGTCGACGCCGACGAAGTCACCGGCCCGGGCACCGCGCCGACGACTCGGCCCAACGCCCGCGCCCAGGCAGCGGTGTTGGCTGCGCCACTGCGCAAACCGGCCTCCACCACCACCCCTGCCCCGGCGAACGCGGCGACCAATCGGTTGCGGGTCAAGAACCGGTGCCGGGCCGGCCGCACCCCTGGCGGATATTCGGTGACCAGCAACCCGTCGCTGCCGATGCGATGCAACAACGCGGAATGCCCGGCGGGATAGAGAATGTCAAGCCCACCCGCCAGCACTGCGACGGTGACGCCGTCGGCTGCCAGGGCCGCGCGGTGGGCCGCGCCGTCGATGCCGTACGCCCCGCCGGAGATGACCGCGACATCGTGCTCGGCCAACCCGGTCGCCAGATCCGCCGTCACCTGCTCGCCGTAGCTGGTCGCGGCACGGGTTCCGACCAGAGCGGCGGATCGCTGCGCCGTCTCGTCGAGTCGCGCCGGACCGAGGGCCCACAACACCAACGGCGGGCGCCCCTGCGGCTTCGCCCCCGCCACACCGCCGAACGCGGCGAAGGCCAGCGTCGGCCACTCGTCGTCCTCCGGCGTGATCAGGCGACCACCTCTGCGATTCAATACCTCGAGATCTGCTGCGGACCGGTCGATTTCACGCCGCGCTTCGGTGCGCCGGGCAACCACATCGTCGACCTGACCACGCCGAACCCGCTCGGCCGCTTCGACCGGGCCCACCCGGCGCACCAGGGCGTCAAGCTCGGCGCACGGCGGCTCGATTACCCGCGACAGATAGGCCCACGCACGCAGCGTCGCATCGGTCATCGCGAGGCTCCCGGTTGACGGAAGCTCAATGCGGTCGCTACCTCGTCGCGTCCGGGTGAGGTGCGACCGGACAGGTCTGCCAATGTCCATGCCACCCGCAACGTGCGGTCGAGACCGCGAATGCTCATCAGCCCGCGGTCCAGCGCCGTCCGCAGCGGCTGCATCGCGTCGTTGCCCAGCCTGAATCGGCGCCGCAGGACTGCTCCGCTGACCTCGGCGTTGGTGCAGAATCCGTGCGCGCCCCAACGCTGCGCCGCCGCGTCGCGGGCCAACGTCACCCGGTGACGGACCTTCGTCGTCGACTCGGGTTCGGTGGTGGCGAACGCACTCATGCGCACCGGATGCATCTCCACCCGCAAGTCCACGCGGTCGAGTAGCGGGCCGGACAGTCGACCGAGATAGCGCCGCTTGACTGCCGCCGCACAGATGCAGTCCCGTGGGTCGGCCGGCGCACACGGGCACGGGTTGGCTGCCAGGACGAGTTGAAAGCGCGCCGGATAGCATGCCACTCCATCTCGCCTGGCAAGGCGAATTTCACCGTCCTCCAACGGCGTTCGCAGTGCTTCCAGTGCGCTGACACCGATCTCGGCGCATTCGTCGAGGAACAGCACCCCGCGGTGTGCTCGGCTGACGGCGCCCGGCCGGGCCATTCCCGAACCGCCGCCGACCAGTGCCGCAACGCTGGAGCTGTGGTGCGGCGCCACGAATGGCGGCCGGGTGATCAGCGGCGTGGTATCCGATAACAGGCCGGCCACCGAATGGATGGCGGTGACCTCCAACGACTCGCCGTTCGAAAGCGATGGGAGAAGTCCCGGAAGACGTTGTGCCAACATGGTTTTGCCCACGCCCGGCGGCCCGGTCAGCATCAGATGATGGGCCCCGGCCGCAGCGACCTCGACGGCGAAACGCGCTTGGGCCTGCCCCATCACTTCGGACAGATCCGCGTGCGGCTCAGCCTCCGGAACCGTCGCGGTGATCCGCTCGTCGAGCCTTGCCGAACCACAGAGCCAGCCCTGCAATTGCGTCAGAGTGCGCACCCCCCAGACCTCGATCCCGTCGACCAGGCTGGCTTCTGGAAGGTTCTCCACCGGAACCACCGCGGCTCCCCAGCCGGCCACCTTGGCCGCAAGCACCGCCGGCAGCACCCCGCGCACGGGTCGAACTCGTCCGTCCAATGCCAACTCGCCCAGCACCACAGCGGTTTCCAGCTGTCGCCACGGGGTCTTCCGCTGAGCAGACAAGACGGCGGCGGCTAGCGCCAAGTCATAGACCGACCCCATTTTCGGCAGCGTCGCGGGTGACAGCGCCAGCGTGAGGCGCGACATCGGCCATTTGTTGTTGCAGTTGATGATCGCGGCGCGGACCCGGTCCCGCGACTCCTGCAGCGCGGCGTCGGGCAGGCCGACCAGATGCACGCCCGGTAGACCCGAGGTGATATCGGCTTCGATCTCCACGATCTGGCCGTCCAGCCCGAGCACGGCCACCGAGAACGCCCGTCCGAGCGCCATCAGCCGATTCCCCGCAGGTGCGTGATCTCCGGGATGCGGCGTCGTCCGATTCGCACGCCGATGACGTCGAGGCGGACGGCGGCCCAGCGCTGGTCCTGGGCGGCCAGCCAGATGCCCGCCAGCCGACGCAACCGGCGTGCCTTCTGCGGGGTCACCGCCTGCTCCAGTCCGCCGAAGCCGTCGCCGGTTCGCGTCTTGACCTCGACGAACACCACGGTGTCCGTACCCGGATCGATGGCGATCACGTCCAGTTCGCCATAGCGGCAGCGCCAGTTGCGGGTCACGATTCGCAGTCCGAGCCCGGTCAGGTGATCGGCGGCCAATCGCTCGCCGAGCGCTCCGATTTGGGCGCGTGTGAACGTCGTCATGCCAGCCACCCTGGGCCAGGTCACCGACGTAGAACTCCGCCAGACTGCGATCAGTGCCGAATAACCGACGGTTATCCCCAGTTACATAGCAATCCACAATGAATACGCGCGCCGCATTGCATCCGCTGTTAAACCGTCATTAACATCACGTTCAGGCGATGAAGCTCGCCGTTAACCGCCGTACCGGCTGATGGCTTCTACCCGAGAGCACTGGGTTGAAGGCGGGGTGGATCAATGAGTCCAGATCCCGATATCTCGCGGCGTATCAACGAATTCACTTGCAGGCATACGAGATTCACGCGCCTACGTTCGCATGTGCAACCTCTCGAAAGGATCACCGATGCCATTCGTCACCACCCAACCGGAGGCGCTGGCGGCCACCGCCGCCAACTTGGCCGGTGTCGGCGCCATGATGAGCGCGCAGAACGCCGCGGCAGCAGCGCCGACGACCGGCGTGCTTCCGGCCGCCGCCGACGAGGTATCGGCGCTCGCGGCCACCCAATTCGCCGTACATGCGCAGATGTACCAGGCGATCAGCGCCCAGGCTGAGGCAATTCATCAGCAGTTCGTCAGCACACTCGGAATGAGTGCTACGTCGTATGAGGCCACCGAAGTCGCTAACGCTATAGCGGCCAGTTAAGACAGGACACCACAATGGATTTCGCGACATTACCGCCGGAAGTCAACTCCGCAAGAATGTACACCGGGCCCGGGCCGGGGACGATGCTGGCAGCGGCCTCGGCCTGGGATGGGCTGGCCGCCGAACTCCAATCCACCGCGGCGTCCTACCGGACGGCGATCTCCGAGCTGACCGGCGGGCCGTGGCTCGGTTCGTCGTCGGCGTCGATGGCGGCGGCGGCCACACCGTACCTGGACTGGATGACCACGACCGCCGCACAAGCGGAACAAACCGCCACCCAGGCCAGAGCGGCAGCGGCGGCCTACGAGGCAGCGTTCGCGATGACGGTGCCGCCGGCGGTGATCGCGGCCAACCGGAGTCTGCTCATGACGTTGATCGCCACCAACGTGCTCGGCCAGAACACCGCGGCGATCGCGGCGACCGAAGCCGACTACGCCGAGATGTGGGCCCAAGACGTCACGGCGATGTACGGCTACGCAGGCTCGGCGGCGGTGGCATCGACCCTGACGCCGTTCGCCGAGCCCCCGCCGACGACCAACCCGGCCGGCCAGGACGCCGCAGGATCGCAGTCGGTCATAGCGACCGGTTCGCGGGTGATCAACGCGGTCCCCCAGGCGTTGCAGGGCCTCGCGACGTCGTCGGCGGCGGCTCCAGCGGGCCCGGTGTCTGATCTGCTGAGCGCGATCGCACCCGCCCTGACGGCCGTGGCAATCCCCATAGGCGCGACTTCTATCGGCTCCTCAGCGACGAGCATCTCGGCGGGGCTTACCGGGGTCTGGACCAACTTCCGCGGCTTTTCGATCAATGCCGACCGCGACTTCGCTTCAGGAAGAGGCCCGTTCACGGGCTATGGGCCGGGCGCCGCCAACCTGCCGAACTGGTTCCTGAACGGCCAAGGCAGCGTCGCCGCACCGTCGGACGCGGTTCCGGATACCGCGTCGGCCGGACGCGGGCTGGGCCAGGCAAACACCGTCGGCCGACTGTCGGTGCCATCGGCGTGGACGGTCGCCGCGCCCGAAATTCGTCCCGCCGCGTTCACGCTGCCCATCAGCAGTGCGGCCGCGGCGCCGGAAGTCGGCGCAGGCAATCTGTTCAGCAGTATGGGCCTGGCCGGTGCGGCCGGCGGCGCCGTCGGGAGCACCGCTGGTGTGGGCCGCGGCGATCAGCGAACCAGGCCCGCCCTGCGGGAAAACCCCAAGCCGACCCAACAGCCCCCGAACGAGGTGGTGACCGCGATCGCGACCGAATTGCAGGAGCTCGCCAGCAGGGCGCACTCATTGCTCGCGAAGCTGGCCGACTCCGGGCTCATGACCGCCGACGACGTCATCGAGCACAAGCGACGCTTCCTGGGCTGAGGCGGCGGCCCCTTAGGCTGACGCTGGGAGGTGCCGTTGTGAATCCGGCTGGTTACGGGACCCTGCTGTTGTGCGGACCGCTGGCGGCCATCGCTGCGGTGTGGCTGGCCGATCGGGTCGGCGTACCGTATCCCGTCCTGCTGGTCGCTGTCGGTGCGGTGCTGGCCTCGTTGCCGGGGATCAGCGTGCCCCAGCTGGCGCCCGATGTCGTGTTCTACGTCTTTCTGCCGCCGTTGTTGTACTACGCGGCGTATTTCATTGCGCCAGATGACCTTCGGGCCAATGCCCGGCCGATAGGTCTGCTGTCGGTAGGGCTGGTGATAGTCACCATGGCGACGGTCGCCGGCGTTCTGGTGGGCGTCGCGGGTGTGCCATTGGCAGTGGCTCTGGTGGCCGGCGCGGTTGTCGCGCCGACCGACGCGGTAGCGGCCACATCCGTCTTCGCACGGCTGGACGTGCCGGAGCGGCTGGTAACAATCGTCGAGGGTGAGGGACTGACGAACGACGGCACCGCTTTGGTTCTGTACACCGGCGCCGTGGGCGCGGTGATGGCCGGGGCGGTGCGGCCGGGGCCGCTTGCTGTGACGCTGCTCGCCGCTCCGGCGGGTGGTGCCGCGTTAGGCCTCGCCGTCGCCTGGGTGGCCGTGAAGGTACGGCGGCGAATCGACCACCCAATGTTGGAGATCACTCTCTCGCTGGTGACGCCCTACCTCACCTATGTGCTCGCCGAGGGCGCCCATCTCTCCGGCGTCTTGGCCACGGTTGCCGCCGGGGTTTATGTGGGTTCGCACCTCAGCCGCATCTTCGCCCCGGGCGCGCGATTGCAGGCCTTTGCCTTTCTCGATGTCTTGGTCTTCTTACTGAACGCCGTGTTGTTCACCTTGGTCGGCATGGAACTTTGGCGTTCGCTGCACTGGGTGCCGGGCATGTCCGCGGGGCGGGTGGTTGCGGTGATATCGGCCGTTGTTGTCGTGGTGATCGCATCGCGGCTGGTGTGGATGCTGTCAGGGCCTGCCACCGCGCGGCTGTTCGGGCGCGCAACGGGTGAGCCGGTGTGGCGTGAACGCGTGGTCGTGGCGTGGGCCGGCATGCGGGGCGGTTTGTCGCTGGCAGCCGCGCTGGCCATCCCGTTGCGCCGCGCCGACGGGACGCCCTTTCCCGACCGCGACTTGGTGATCGTGGTGGCCGCCGCGGTGATCGTGACGAGCCTGCTCATCCAGGGCACCAGCCTGCCTTGGTTGCTGCGCCGACTCGGCTTGCGGGCTGAGGATTTCGGAACGGAGGAGAACAAAGCCCGGCTGAAGGCGGCCCGCACTGCCTTGGAGTGGCTCGACGATCAGAGCCACGCTGACGCTGCCGACGAGGCCACTAAATCAGTACGTTCCCTCTACGAGGCCAAGGTGCGGCGCCTGCAGCTCGGCCCGCCTAATGATGAGGAGTCCGACGATGCCCAGGAGATGGAGCGCTACCGCGCGTTGCGGCTGAAACTGCTCGGCGTCGAGCGATCGGTGCTACTGGCCTTGAGGAGTGACGGCCGCATCAACGCGACACTGCTGCGCGCCATCGAACGCGACTTCGACCTCGAGGAGGCAAGGCTCAGTGGCACTTAAGTTCATTGCGCCAGATGACGTTCGGACTGGCCGGGCGTTGTAGCCAACGACAAACTCGCTCAGTGTGTTTCGGAGGCATTCCCTTTACCCGAGCGGGCCGCGGCCGTCGCATGGGCGATGCGAGATCCGACGTCGTAGACGACGATCTGCGCGGTCGCACCCTCGACCCGGCTGATAACCGCGGAGATTCTGTCGGCGGTGCGGTCATGCAGCAGCCGCTCTACCAGCGGTGCATATGTCCGGCGCGGCAGGAGGACCGTCACCTTGGTGCCGGGCTGACTTTCAATCTCGTCCAGCACCAACTCTCGGGCCGCGCGGCTCAGGTATCGGTCCGGGCACTCGAGCGTCCGCAGCGGAATCTGGTCCACGAAGTCCTCCCAGCGCTGCTGCAGTCGCGCGGCGTGACGCGCATCGATCACGAAGTGGACCGCCGTCAGCCTGTCGGCATGCAGCCCATTTGCGTAATGCAACGCCTCGATCGTGGCGAAGTCGAAGTGATCGACCAAGATAAAGACGCGATGACGTGGATGCGCGAGCACATCCTGCCGCTCGGTTACCAAGTTCTCCAAAACGGAGTTCTCCGCACGATATTGGCGGTTGAGCCTCATCAAGGCGAATACCAGAATCGGGAAAACCACGACGACGAGCCAGGCTCCCTCGGTGAACTTCGCGACCGCAAAGATCAACACCACGATCGTCGACAAGATCGCCGCGGAAAGATTCACCACCACCCTGCCTCGCCAACCGGGTTCACGATGAGTCAGGTTGTATTTGGTCATCCCGTAGCCGGCCATCGAGAATCCGGTGAACACCCCCATCGCAAACAGCGGTACCACCGCGTCGACCGAGCCGCCGGTGACTATCACCAGTGTCACCGCCAGCGCGGTCAGAATGATGATGGCGTTGGAAAACACCAGCCGGTGACCCCGTTTCATCATCGGCCGCGGCAGGAAACTGTCCTCGGCGACAAAGCTGGTCAGCGCGGGAAACCCGTTAAAGCTGGTGTTGGCACCGAAGAACAAAATTGCCGCGCTCGCGGTCTGAAGAAGGGCGTACATGACCGTGCCGACCAAGCCGTGGCCGAAGACCGCGCGGCCGACCTCGGAAAGCATCGAGGGATACTCGGCGACGTAGGGGGTGGCGTGGGTCGCGTGCACCAGGTAGATCACACCCACGAGCAGAAACCCCAGAATGCAAGCCATCCTCGTCAACACGCGACGGGCGTTGGGACCCTGGGGCTTTCGAAAGACATTCACCGCGTCGGCGATCGCCTCGACACCGGTCAGCGAGGTACCCCCGTTGGCGAACGCCCGCAACAACACCAAGACCGTCGCGCCCATGATCAGCCCGTTGCCCTGATGGACCGGCACCGATCCGGCGATGTGCGTTGAATCGTATTGCGGTAAGCCCCAGAAGATTTGGCGAACCACACCAGTCACGATCATCACCACGAGCATGATGATGAACGAGTACACCGGCACCGCGAAGATCCGGCCGGCCTCCTTCATCCCGCGCAGGTTGGCATATGAAATCAGCAGCAACGCCGCCACGGTGATTTCCAGGTGGTAAGGACCTAGCCTGGGTACCGCCGACACCACCGCGAACGTGCCCGATGCGCATTGCACGGCCACGGTGACGACATAGTCGATCAACAACGCGGCCGACGAGATCTGCGCGATCCGTGGTCCGAAATTACTTCTGGCGACCACGTACGAGCCGCCCCGCTGCGTGTAGGTCATCACCACTTGGCGATAAGACCCGGTCACCAACGCCAAAATCAGCAGGATCACACCGGCGATCGGCAGCACAAGCACATAAGCCGCCATTCCTGCCGCCGGCAGCAACTCGACCATAATCTGTTCGGGACCGTAGACGGTCGACGAAATCGCATCCGGTGAAAGCGCCCCCAGTGCAACGACGTTCGACAAGCTTTCATGCTCGAGATGCTCATTGATTAGCGGCTGCCCCAGAAAAAACTTCTTCCAAGCATCGACGAAAGTTGACGGAGCCTTAGCCTGCCCAGCCGGAACTACCACAGTGACGCTCTTCCCGCCGAGTGTTCACGGTACAAGTACTTATGCCCGAACGTTAGCGTCTCTACCCGGAATTGGCTTACCCGAGAGGGCTCGACCAGCGACTATTCACAGCCAATTGACAGCTCGGCCGCACCGGAGCAGCAGCGGGCGTTACGGTTGACACCGATCGACCTCGACGACGACGATCCGATACTCAG
>DASXJI010000193.1:0-9828 GCA_036497495.1 Mycobacterium sp. | reverse complement strand
GGACTATTACGACGGCAATTCGGTGACGGCGCTGTGGAATTATGCGCAGCACTTCGCGATGAGCGACAACTCCTACAACACCACGTTCGGCCCATCGACACCGGGCGCGATGAACCTGATTTCGGGCCAGACCCACGGTGTGACAAAGGAATTCATGCCGAACGGCAAGTTTCCCATCGGCAATGTGATAGAGAATGCCGGCGACGGGCAGGGCACGGTGATCGGCGATGCGCAACCGTTCGGCGATGACTGCTCCAACCGGGATCAGGTACAGATCAGCGCCGACAACAAGAACATCGGCGACCTGCTCAACGCCAAGGGCATCACCTGGGGGTTCTTCGAGGGCGGCTTCAAACCGACCCAGACCAAGCCGGACGGCACCGCGGTGTGCGGGGCCAGCCACAGCGTGGGCACCGCGCTGGGCGGCACCGGCAAGACCGGCGCACTGGCGTTGGACGTCAAAGCTGACTACATCCCGCACCATGAACCGTTTCAGTACTACGCGTCGACGGCTAATCCGCACCATCTGCCGCCGAGCTCGGTCGCGATGATCGGTCACACCGACCGGGCCAACCATCAATACGACCTGGCCGACTTCTGGGCCGCCGCCGACGCTGGTCACCTCCCAGCGGTCAGCTACCTCAAAGCCCCGGGCTATCAGGACGGGCACGCGCAGTACTCCGATCCGCTCGACGAACAGCAGTTCCTCGTCGACACGATCAACCATCTGCAGCGGCTACCAGAGTGGAAAGACACCGCGGTGGTGATTTCTTATGACGACTCCGACGGTTGGTATGACCACCAGATGTCGCCGATCGTGTCCACGTCGGCTTCGCCGCAGGATGCGCTGAGCGGGCCCGGCATCTGCGGCGACACGAAAGCCCAACCCGCGAAATATCAGGGCCGATGCGGGTACGGGCCGCGGCTGCCGCTACTGGTGATCTCCCCGTATGCCAGAACGAATTTCGTTGACCACACTCAGACCGACCAGACCTCGATCCTGCGGTTCGTTGAGGACAACTGGAGGACCGGTCGCATCGGAGATGACTCCTTCGACGAGCACGCCGGCACCCTCGACGCCATGTTCGACGTCGGGGCAGCCACCCAACCGACACTGATCCTCAATCCCCAGACCGGCACCCCGCAGTGACCCACACGCCCTTGTCGGCCCGGTTGGTTTCCTTTTCCAGCCTCAGAACCTGATTAGCACAACGCATTTCGGCGAGGCGCCCACCACCGCGACGGCATCTATGGGCGGCGGCCGGCTACGGTCGGGATCCGTCGTTCGGCAACGGCCAGGAAGCGGCGGCGAAATCCGAGCGGTACGAGCCGCAGATGTCGCTTGGGAGCGCCCTGGCGGGGCAGGCTCACCCGCTCCGCAGTCAAACAACTGCTCGACTGCAGCACATTCGCCGGCGTCGACCATATGCAGATATTCGCATTGCGTTCACCCAGCGGGCACGGCCGCAGCTCAAGATGAGAGGCGGCGTATCACCCTCGGCCCCGCGCCTTCACCTCCGTGTGGCGGGGCCCAACCATAGTGAGACCGTGTTCAATCAGCCGTCGCCGTGCTCGCGATCAAAAGCGTCATACGCCGCCGCAACGCAATCAGCCTCCGCGTCGGGATGGTCATAGGCGACGACATCAATGGCCGCGCGAGTCCCCGGCCCCAGACCGCAACAGTCCGAAGTGGCGCGGCCACGAGTAAGGGCAAGATTGAGCAATTCCTGAAACGTCGTTCGCCGCTCATCCCGTGATGGCGTTTCGGATAACACCCGCGCCAGGTTAGACGCGCATTGCCCAGCGACTGTATTCAAGCCAACTTTTGCGATGCGTTTACATGCTCGCCGAGAGCCATCAGTCGGCGCGGCTTGTCGCAAAGGCCCCGAACGAAAAGCCGCGAAGCAAGACCACAGTATGGAAATCGGCTCCTGATGTCCGGGGGCCGCCGCCTCCACAAATCAGTACATCAACAGCGGCTATACAGAGGCGCTGAGTTGACCGTGCTCGATGCGGGTACACAAGCCGGCACCCAGGGGATCCGGCCGAGAACGGTGACGCCAGGCACGGAACGGTAGTGGATGGAGGATGTGATGGCTTCCGACAATGTGGTCCAGGTTCGGTTCGGAGCGCCGGGCAATGTTTTGGAGGTTCAGGTCGGCACGGTAGAGGTGGACGTGCCCAGGTCGGTGGGGTATTTCGGTGGCCTCGCAGTCGCCGTGGCGGTCGGCCTGATCGAGCCGCCGCTGGCGCTGTTCATCGCTGCGGTACCGGTCTTTAAGTCGTTGACCAACACCGCCTTACCTAATGCGGTGCGCCTCGTCGGTGAGGTGCTTGAAGGCGCGGCCAAACCGGTCGGGAGCGACGCCGAGGGAGTCATCGAACTCAAAGATCAGCATGGGTCCGATACAAGAGTCGTCAACGTGGCACCGAAAGCCACCAGGCAGCGCGCACCAAAGGGTTCCGCCCGACGAGCGGCACCTCGCCGTGCAACCCGCTGACGCCGGCCGCACGCGGTGACGGCTTCGATTTGATCCTGGGAATTCGTTCGCGCCCATCAACAGTTTCGTGGGCCGCGCCGGAATGCAAAGCCAATCAATCTGCGGTCTCGCTCGAATCGGGTCCGCCAGTTGAGGATTGCCACGCGGCTAAGGTGCACCGGCAGCCTGCTCTTACGCGCGCAACAATTCCACAGGTTAAGGCAGCTGATACCGGGGTAGCCTGATGGATTGCCGGCCGGGATACGGCTGGTGAACCCGTGATGGCAGGAAGTGCATGATGGACATCGTTCGAGGCACAGCGCGCGTTGTAACCCGGACTGCCAATGCGACGACCTCTGCCGCGGGCGCAGTCAGCGGTGCGGCAATCAACGGTGCGATCGGCGGCCTCCAAGGCGCCGTGTCCGGAATCCGCAACGGCGTCGCCAACGGCAGCCATTCGACGCCGGCGGCTGCGTTAACCCTCGGCGTGATCGGAGCTGCCGGTCTGGTCGAATGGCCGCTCCTGCTGGCTGTAGGCGGCACCGCGCTTGTGGTCCACGAATTGAGCAAGCGGTCCGAAGGCCAGCCAGTCCTCACGCCGGCAACACCGCTGAGGTCGGAGACCAGCGGTAGCGACGCACCCAAAAGGTCGACCGCGAAAAAGTCGACTGCGCGAAAGTCGACTGCGCGGAAGTCGACCCCGCGGAAGTCGACCGCGTCAGCGCGAAAGACCCCGCCGCGCAAGGCGGTTAAGGGTCGCCGTCGATCAACGACCCGTACCTCCTGACGCAGCTGCTGTGCGGCGCTGACGGATGGATTTGACTGGACTACTGCGGCGGTCGGCGACGATGCCGCTTCATGCGGCCGGGGCCGCCGCCGATACTGGGTTTGCGCTGGCGACGATGCCGGTGCGCGGCGTGGCGGCCTTGGTGTCGGGCCTGGCCGAGATTCAATCACCGGCTCGGGTTGCGGTCGAACTCGTCGGGGGACCGCGGGCTCGGCGATGCTGGCATGGCCACGGCCGGGCCTGGATAGAGGTGCGTGGTCTGCACGACCCGACCCACGGCCCTGCGCTCGCTGACCGGGTGCTTTCGGCCCTGCGCGCGCAGCCCGATGTGGCATCGGCAGAACTGAACTATCCGCTTTCGCGCGTCGTGGTATCGCTGTCCGATGCCGATACGCCTGTCGGTGAGCTCTGCGACTTGGTCGCCGAAGCAGAGTCGTCCGGTGCTACCGACGAAACTCCCGTGGATCTTCCTGGTGACGGTGAAGCGCTCGCCAGCAGGCTCGTCGCGTTGACCGCCTCATCGCTCGGACTGTGTGCTGCGCTGGCCGGCCGCGCGGTTCCGTGGGCGAGAATCCCGGCCGGTATTACGGCACCGGTCGCCATCCTCGACTACCAGCCGCGGCTGCGTCATCTTCTCGAAAGCCGTTTCGGCACAACGGCCACTGACACGGTGCTGGCGGTCGCCACCGCTTCGGTCTACACGGCCGCACAGGCGTGGACGTCATTGGCCGTCGACATGCTGCTGCACCTCGCCAAGGCGGCCGAGTCGCGAGCAGAGCAACGAGTTTGGACCGAACGCGAACCGTCGTTGGCGATGCACGCGCGATCTGACGATTCGTTCATCGCGCCGCGACCCTGCCCACTTCCGCCCGGGCCGGTGGAGAAACACGGTGATCGCAGCGCGCTGGTGCAGGCCGTTGGCGTCGCGGGGCTTGCGGCGCTCACCGGCAACCCCAACTTCGCGGCCACCGCTGCGGTGGTGGCGGCGCCGAAGGCGGCGCGCATCGCGCGCGAAGCGTTTGCGAGCACGCTGACACGCGGACTTTCCGAAAATCACAGCGCGCTGCTGCTTCGGGCGGAGGCGTTGCGTCGCCTCGACCGTGTTGACGCGGTGCTCATCGATCCCCGCGCATTGTCGCTGGACGAGCTGCGGGTCAGCAGAATCCTCGGTGCCTTGGATCAGGACCGTGCGGCGATATGGCAGTGGGCCCACGCTCAACTCGAGGAGGGCGCCCTACACAGCGGGTGGAACAGGGTCGCGGGATCATGGTCTACCAACGGCGACGGCCGCTCCAACGTGCGGGCGCTGGTGCGCCCGGCGCACCATCCGCTCGCGTCGGCGGTCATTGCCGAGGCGCGCCGCTCTGGAGCTGTCGTGATGTCCCTCGATTTGGACGAGCTCGATGACCTGCGCTCGATGTTTGACGACCTGGCACCGATGAGTGGTTCGGTCGACGCCGCCCTCGCCGACGCTGTGATCGCGCTACAGCGTGAGGGGCGAACGGTTTTGGTCGTGGGAACCGCTGCTGCAGGACAGGCCCTGTCCGCCGCGGACGTCGGCGTCGGAATGAGGGCTGACGACGATGAAAAGCTGCCTTGGTGCGCCGACCTGTTCGTCGACGACCTCGCCGGCGCCTGGCGGCTATTGCACGCTGTGCCGGCGGCAGCTAAGGCCAGTCAACGCGGGGTCGACCTGTCCATGGCGGCGTCGCTGCTCGGCGCGCTGCTGATGGTGCCGGGCGTGCGCGGTCGCGGACCTGGACCGGTGACCGCGGGTGCGGCAGCCGGCCTGTGGACCGGTTATTCTTTGGCGCGCAAGGTAATTGGAGCCGAATCGCCGATACCAGAGGCCACCCACGAATGGCACGCGATGTCGGCCGAGCAGGTGCGCCGGTTCCTGCCGGCCAACGAGGAGCACCGCCCGCCGCAGGGAACCCGCACTAGGACTTCCGCCGCCGGCCGCATGGTGTCCTCAGCGCGACAAGCAGCGGGCGAGTTCGTCACGACGCTGCGAGAAGAGCTCTCTGATCCGCTGACCCCGGTCTTGGCCACTGGCTCGGCGGCCAGCGCGGCGCTGGGGTCACCCGCCGACGCCGTGCTTGTCGGCTCGGTGTTGACGTTCAACTCCGCACTGGCGGCCACCCAACAGGTACGCGCACAACGGCTGTTGCGGCGCTTGTTGGCGGTACAGGCACCGACCGCGCGGAAGGTGTGCGCCGGGTACAACGGTGCCCGTTACGTCGATGTCGAAGCAGCGACGCTGCGCCAAGGCGACGTGATCGAGGTTCGTCCCGGCGAGGTGATCCCAGCCGACGCGCGGCTGATTGAAGTCGCGGACCTCGAGGTGGACGAATCCACGCTCACCGGCGAGAGCCTGCCGGTGGCCAAGCAACTGGACGCCACCCCCGGTGCGGCGTTGGCCGAGCGGAGCTGCATGCTGTTCGCGACCACGACCGTCGTCGCCGGTACCGGCGTGGCCATAGTCACCGCGGTCGGGCCCCAGACCGAGGCGCTGCGGGCAGCCGAAGTGCCGAGCAGCGACCGAATTCGGGTCGGGCTGCAAACGCAGTTGCGTGAGCTGACCGACCGGGCGTTGCCGGTGAGCTTGGCCGGTGGTGCCCTCGTCAGCGCATTGGCGCTGGTGCGCCGGGCCTCGCTGCGGCAAGCCGTAGCCAGCGGCGTCGCGGTCACGATAGCGGCTGTGCCGGAAGGGCTTTCACTGGTGGCCACGCTGGCTCAACAGGCGTCGGCGCGTCGGCTGACCAAGTTGGGCACGCTTGTCCGGACCCCGCGTTCAGTCGAGGCGCTGGGCCGCGTCGATGTGGTGTGCTTCGACAAGACCGGAACACTTTCCGAAAACCGGCTTCGCGTCGCCCAGGTCTACGCCACACGCGGCCACTCGAATGACGACGTGCTTGGCTGCGCCGCGAGGGCCGCCGCGCGCGCGGATGACGGCGGGCGTCACGCCCACGCCACTGACGCCGCAATCATCGCCGCGGCTGCCGTGTCAGCCGCCCGCGAGTCAGCGGCTCACTTACCGTTCCGATCGGGACGGCCATTCTCCGCCACGATCGTGGGGTCGCGGCTGATGGTCAAGGGCGCGCCCGAGGTCGTTCTCGACGCCTGCGCCGATGCGGATGACTCGGTTCGGCGGGCAGTCCGCGACATGGCACGGCAGGGCCTGCGCGTGATAGCGGCCGCCGAGGCCGACCTCACCCAGGAACAGATCCGAACGGCGCGCGATGACCCAGAGGCCTTCGCCGAGCTGTGCCGCGACGGTCTGCGCGTCACCGGCCTGCTCGGCTTGTCGGACACCCCTCGAGCTGAAGCGGCCGGCGTGTTGGCGGCGTTAGCCGAACAGGATGTCGGTGTCCGACTGATCACCGGCGATCATCCGATCACTGCGGCCGCGATCGCCAACGAGCTCGGACTATCGGTCACGGCCGACCAGGTGATCAGCGGCAGCCAGTGGGAGGCGATGCCTCGTCGCAGCCAAGAGAAGGCCGTCGCTGACAGGCTGGTGTTCGCCCGGATGTCCCCGGAGAACAAAGTCCAAGTCGTGCAGACCCTTGAGCGCACCGGCAAGGTCTGCGCGATGGTCGGCGACGGCGCCAACGACGCCGCGGCCATCCGCGCCGCCACCGTTGGCATCGGCGTCGCGGCTCACGGCAGCGACCCCGCACGCACAGCCGCGGACGTGATGCTGCTCGACGGACGAATTGGCGGACTGTTGGATGCGCTGGACGAGGGTCGCAAACTGTGGCTGCGCGTGCAGGCTGCCGTATGCGTGCTGCTCGGCGGCAACGCCGGCGAAGTCATGTTCGCGATCATCGGAAGCGCGATCAAAGGGCGTTCGCCCCTGAACACCCGGCAGCTGCTGCTGGTGAACATGCTGACAGACGCGCTGCCGGCGGCTGCGCTGGCGGTAAGTGAGCCCAACGGCGACATCCCTACAACCGGACGAGGACTCGACCAAACGGCGCTGTGGCGGACCATCGGTGTCCGGGGCGCCACCACCGCGGGAGGAGCCACACTCGCGTGGGCCCTGGCAAGTCTCACCGGTAGGCCGCGGCGCGCATCGACAGTAGGCCTGGTTGCCCTCGTCGCCACTCAGCTCGGTCAGACACTGCTCGATTCGCGAAGCCGTTTGGTGGTGCTGACCGCCGTCGGGTCACTGGCCGCGATGGCCGCGATCGTGAGCACGCCAGGCGTCAGTCAGCTGCTTGGGAACACCCCGCTAGGCCCGATCGGCTGGTCACAAGCTCTCGGATCGGCGTTCGCCGCGACGCTTACCGCCGCCGCGATCTCAAGGCTGCTCAGTCAGCGGCGGGAAACATCGGCCGCCGACCGGTCGCCGATCTCGACGATGCCTGCACGCCACAGCACTGCGTACAGTTCGCGCAACGGGACGGTCAACACCCCCGCCACCACGTCGGTTAACGGATCAGAACTCACGCCGGTAAAGCGGTTTGACACGGCTTCCACTGTGACCGAGACCTAGCCCCTTATCGCTGAATTGGCCGTGACGAATAGGCGAACAGTGAAAGAAAAATCGAGCCGCAGCAACTCTCACCGCGGCGCCGTCGAGGCGGTTCGTGATGCCGAGACCTTTGCCGTGACATTGCCGGTCCTCGGCAGGGTACGGGTCCCCGGTCCCGACCAACTCGCGTACTACGCGGCGCTGGCTGGTCTGGCCGCGCTGGAAATCATCGACTGGCCGATAGCGCTGGCGATCGGTGCCGGCCATGCACTCGTCAGCAGCCAACACCACAAAGTCGCACAAGAAATCGGTGAGGCGCTCGAAGAGGCGTAAATCAGGAAACGAACTACTGACCGAAACCACGCAATTCAATAGCAGATGGAATGGTATTACGCTGTCGGCACCTGGGCGAAGCAAGCCATAGGCCGGGAGCCGATCACCTTCGCTAATCGGGTTTTGTTATAAATCCAATTCGGGCCGCACCCAACGTGGTCAAAGGCTTCATGCACCTTGGCGGTCAATCCGGCGCAGATCTCATGGGTTTTGGGATCCAGGCCGGACGCCCTAGCGGAAGACACCGCCCTTGACGAGGCTCTGATGGCGTCGGGCGGCTGTACGGGAGGCGCGTCGGGCACGCGGACAGCACATCAGGCGCCCAAGGCGCTGGACGAGAAGAAGCGGCTTTGCCCCGAAGAATGGCATGCGGGTGATTTGGCCAGCGCTATTGCCGCGACGCTCGATGTGAGCCGGGCCACTATCTACCGTGTCATCGTCGGGCAGGGCTATGCGCTACGCGCGTTGAGGGAATCAGTTGTGGCGGTCGGCGATGTGGTCTGGCAGACACGGGCGAAGAAGCGATTGGCCATCTTCCCGGCCAGCTTGTTGTGGGCGATTCGTTCGACCAGCAACGGAACGAAGTCCCGGACAGGGCTGCGCTGGAAATCTATATGCGCATGATGGACCACTTCGGCCACCCGCTCTGGTGGCACATCGGGGAAGGCGCGCAGCAGTCGTTCCCTAACTTGTTGGACTGAGGTCTGTTCGCTGACTTGGACCATGCCTTACGGCTTGCCCGACCGGGTGAACCAGTAAACCTGCCGCCTCCACAGCGCGGGGTTAATCGGTGATCACAGCGGGATCCATCACCCGAGGAACCACAAGCCCCAGCCGGCTCCGTTGCCGGCGGGTATCGGCTGAACCTGCTGGCCGTTGTAGCTGAACGGCTGGTGGTCTTGGCGCCCCTGGTTGATGTCGTGGTTCTGCCAGTCGTTGGGGCCCGGTCGGTTGTTCTGCGGCCCCGGTCCGTTATTCTGCGGGACTGGTGCGGGCTGGCGCATGGAAGGCGGTCCCTCGTCCCGTGCCATACTTCATGGATAATAGAGAATATCCATGAGAGCCGGAAGATCCTTGTAGACAACATGATTCGACAGAAGTACAAGTGCTAAGAATGGCACACGAATCGAATTCGTACCTCGCTCAGCCCTGGGCCGCCGATACCATTCCGGCGGAGGCGATCACGCTCGTTGTCTAGCGTGACCGGGGCGATGCGGTAGACGTGCTGCCTTGCCTTCCATTGGCGGCGTGCCGGCCCACTGATATAGGGGAGGGGAGGCCGCCCAGATTTGTGGATATCAGCGGTTATCCATGGTCGTGGCGGACGATCTGTGTGCGGCACGGTGTACCGGGCGGCCTAGGTAGTGCATTTCGGACTGGTATCCGCGCCGGTCCATTGCTCAGCGACCTTAGACCACTTGAACTTATTCGGTCGCGCTCGTGTCCAGGTCGCCAGAACTGGGATCGTCCGAGTGCGGCCTTTGTTCTCGAGCTAGCTCGTGAATCTCGACCAATGTTGGTACAGGAGTGGCCCACCCGAGGAGAACAGCCGATGCAGACGACAGACGACGGTCGAAAGTGTGGAACGGTTGTGAGGCACCGAGCAGAGCCTAGATCCAGTACGGCAAAAGGTGCGGTGAACGAGGCTAGGCGTTCTGGGGGAAGCCCAACTCGATGCCGCCGTGGCTGGGGTCGAGCCAGCGACTCGTGATCGCCTTGCCGCGGGTGAAGAAGTGCGCGCCGTCCAT